>NZ_JAYGGZ010000058.1:0-11497 GCF_034931465.1 Anabaena sp. UHCC 0399
GGTAACAAAGTTTGGATAGGTCTTTTATGCTTCATACCTATTTAGGCTTTGTAATGCTAATTGTCCTAGGAATTAAGGGTAATGAATGGGCATGGAAAAGCCGTAGATGGGCTAGTATTGAAGCTTTTAAAGCTAATCAAAGGACATGGGCAATTGTGGGTCTATGTTTGACAGCTTTCTTTTTTATTATACTTTTTTTGATTGCTTTAAGTGAAAGTTAATTTCCTTTTCTTCATTGCTAATATCTCTGATTTGTTTACTACAAAGTTTTATTCGGCTGTACTAGCTCAATAAAGCTCTTCAATAGATTTCAGAGGGAGATAGAGTTTCATCGAATCTTGCTTAAATTGTCGAAAGCCATATTTTATATAAAAACTCAAAGCTTCCTCGTCTAAAGCCTCTGCTATCACAGCCAACGATGCTACTTGTGTAGAGACATCTAGCGACTTTTTGAGAGCATCTACCAACATGAGTTCACCAAATCGCTTTCCTTTTTGTCTATGATCAACAGCAAGACGACCCAGTAGCGTAGCTGGTAATCGTGGGTAACGAGGCAGGTGTTTAGCAAAACTTTCATCCAAAACTGTAATGTCAATAGTGTATGAAGAAAGTGTGTAATATGCCAAAATATTAAGCTCAGGCTCATCAATTAAGACAAATACGGTTGCGACTCGTCTTTTGAGATCCTGAGATGCTTGCTTACGTATGTAATTGTCTAAACTATCTTTTCCGCAAGAGAAATCTGAGCGGATATGCTTACGAACGTTCAGTGGTTCAATTTTGAGAACCATTAGTCTTTCATTACTTGCTTATATCGTATAGCTGCTGCTCTTAGCGCATCATTAGGCTTTGGTGGGTTTAGTAGTGCATGGACGAAAGCTTCGCTATCCTCAAGACTGAGTTTGAGTATTTGATGTTTTTGAATAACTCGGAGAGCTTCTGCTTGAACACTTGAAATAATAAAATCAGTTAGAGTACGTCCCTCTAGATCGGCTGCTTTCTGCAAAAGGGCTTTAGTTTCTGGGCTGACACGAGCCTCTAGCCGCGCGATCGCTTTTCCATGAGTTGCATCAGCCATATCAGTACAAGATAATTTTAGATGGGCTTTTAACTCTAATTTTATACGGCAATTTGCCGTATGTAAACACTGATAAGCGTAAGTCCTATTCATATCTTCAGCAGGGATATTTCCATGTAGAAGGTTTAACGGTGAAGGCCATCAAACGCAGACGGACTCAATTAAAGACAAAAACTGTTGCCCGCGTTCCGTGCGCTGAATTGTTAGCGGGCTATCAGCTATACTAGCTAGTAATCGCTTCTATACTATAAGAGAACAGGTTACTATAAGAGAACAGGTTGAACTATCAGGGTTGCAAACTCGGAATCCCAGGAATAATCCCATAATTAAATATACTCAGCACTAGGTAGTTTTTGCCCCATCACATCTCTTCTCATTTCCCACCAACGATTAGTCAGCCATTTGCTTATAGAAGATTCTCTGTAAAATTTATTCTTCCTTCCGTATCCAAATTCTCTTAATGACTTCAATATTTCTCTGATTTCACTTTTAAAGAGTAATACTTCTTCCTGCAAAATCCCAGTAATCGAAAAAAGCTCTCGAACAAAAGTACCTTTTCTAAAATACTCAGCTATTGCTTCAGGCTGTTCAATCAAGCCAATAACTTTCTGCTTTATCTTATCTAACTGCTGCTGTTTCTCTAAAAGAATTCTTTCTTTAGCTTTTTCTTGCTCTCGTCGCTCTTTCCAAGAAGTGTAAGTCTTATAGGAAAAATAAGCAAGACCACTGACAACTAACACTCCTGCTCCAATTGCAATCACCGTTCCTGCTGGAGTTGCAAGAAACTTTATGGCATTTGTGCCAGTAGCTTGTAAACTGCTAATGAAACCTGCCGATAAACTTCCAATCGCGGTAAAAGCAGAAGAAATAGCTTGAACGCACATTTTATAGACATTTGCAAAAAAAGTATTTACTGCCTGTACCCCTAATACAAACTCATTAGCTAAATTATTTATGCCAGGACCTAATATACCCGTGTCCAGCATCTTCTCAAGATGAGGTTTAATATCATTGAGAAAATTGCTGAGGGTTTTAACGATTTCTTTGGTTTCTACCGTAATTATGATATTTGTGTTTGCGTCAAGCATAAAAACTTCGATAATCTTTCCTCATTAAGATATCAAAAATTTGCTACACCTACTCAAAATCAAGTTTTTAAAATTATTAAAAAAAGATTTAGATAGAAGTAGATGCAGTCACATCCAATCAATCTAAAAACTCATCTCTAACATCCGTTGAATTGGTCTTACTGCAGCAATGCGGATTTCTTCTGACATCGTGATTTCAGGAGTCCGGTTTTTCATGGCCCAATATAGTTTTTCTAAAGTATTCAACCGCATAAATGGACATTCGTTACAAGCACAGTTATTCTCTGGGGGAGCAGGGATAAAGTGCTTGTTAGGAGCTACTTTTTGCATTTGGTGAATGATACCTGGCTCTGTAGCCACGATAAATTCTTGGCTAGGGCTGGTTTGGCAATATTTGAGTAAAGCGGCTGTAGAGCCAATAAAACTGGCATGACGCAAGACGCTACTTTCACATTCTGGGTGTGCGATCGCCTCTGCTTCTGGATGAGTTATCTTTAATTGGACAATCTTCTTCTCAGAAAAGGTTTCATGCACTATACAGCTACCTTGCCATAACACCAAATCCCGCCCGGACTGTTCCATCACATACCGTCCCAAATTCCGGTCTGGGGCAAAAATAATCGGCTGTTCGTTGGGGATTTGCTGCACAATCTTCACAGCATTGGAACTGGTGCAGATAATATCGCTCATTGCCTTAATTTCGGCAGAGCAGTTAATATAAGAGACTACCAAATGATTGGGATGTGCGGCTTTAAAAGCGGCAAATTCTGCTGGTGGACAACTATCAGCTAGAGAACAACCAGCATTCAAATCCGGTAACAGCACCAACTTGTCAGGATTGAGGATTTTGGCTGTCTCTGCCATAAAGTGAACCCCAGCAAAGACAATCACATCTGCATTTGTCTTTTCTGCGGCTCTAGCTAGTTGTAATGAATCGCCAATAAAGTCTGCAATATCTTGAATATCAGGCTCTTGATAATAATGCGCCAATATCACCGCGTTAAGTTCTTTTTTTAGACCTTCAATAGCGGCAAATAAATCTAGTGGTAGTCCACCTGGTTGAGTTTGTTCGCGTTGAGCTAAAGCAGTGGTAAACACAGTTAAGAGTTGCTTAAATTTGCAGGTTGTGATCTTGTGAATCAATTATAGTAGTTTTTACCAAAAATAGTAGGTGGGGTAATAGCCCTAATTTATATCCAAATTCGGCCGAGTTTCCTATATTGGAAATATACGGCAATGCAAGTGTAATTTTATGCCTATTGAAAATTTGAATGCGTGAACTAGCTTATCGAGTTCGGGCGAATAGAAAAAGCATAGTTAAGGGTACAAAGAGAGATAATAGTGAATGAGCATTAGTTGAGTATGAAAGATAAGTATAAAACAATGCTTAAAATGGGGTGCTAAACACTGAAAGTAACATTTTTGAACATTGTTTGAGCATGAAAGTTATGTTAAGTGCTGGAAGTGTTGATTTTGTGGCATTTGTTGTACGGCAAGGAAAGTGGCATGACCAGTCAAAAATCTCAATCAATAACTACTCTCAAAATTGCTGTAGTGGGAGATGTTCACGACCAATGGGAAACAGAAGATAGCATTGCACTCAAGCATCTGGGTGTTGATTTAGTGCTATTTGTGGGGGATTTTGGTAACGAGTCGGTGGAAGTAGTAAGAGCGATCGCTTCCCTGGACATTCCCAAAGCAGCAGTTATGGGCAACCACGACGCTTGGTACACTGCTACAGAGTGGGGACGAAAGAAATGTCCTTACGATCGCACCAAGGAAGACTGGGTACAGGAACAACTCGATTTACTCGGTGTAGCTCATGTTGGTTACGGTAAGCTAGATTTCCCAGAGTGGAATTTAACTGTAGTAGGGGGTCGTCCTTTTAGTTGGGGTGGTCATGAATGGAGATTTGCTGACATCTGCAAAGACCGTTACGGTGTGACAAGTTTGGAAGAATCAGCAGAGAAAATCTTTGCGGCGGTAAAAAGTGCAGCCTGTGACACAATCATTTTTCTCGGTCATAACGGGCCGAGTGGATTAGGGCATCGCCCAGAAGACCCCTGTGGTAAAGATTGGCATCCTGTAGGCGGCGACTTTGGCGACCCCGATTTAGCTGAGGCGATTTCTCTAAGTATCACCATTGGTAAACAGATTTCCTTGGTGACATTTGGGCATATGCACCATACCTTACGACACACTAAGAAGGAACTGCGAAAAACAGTCTTTAGAAGCCCAGAGGGGATAATTTACTTAAATGCTGCCCGTGTACCCAGGATTGTAGAGAATGACGGCGAGAAACTACGGAATTTTTCCCTAGTGTCCTTAGAGGCGGGTGTAGTTACCAAAGCCGCCCTAGTTTGGGTTGGCAAAGATTTCCAAGTCGCATCAGAAGAAATTTTTTATGAGCGTTCACGTAGTTTATCGTAGATATTCGCCTTCAGTAGTACCATCTGCGTAGATGATAGGATATAGTATTATCTGTCAGCTTTATTGCCAACCCACAAACATAGGATTAGCAGTAGCTCGACAGGTTATTTGGAGAGGTGGCAGAGTGGTCGATTGCGTCCGACTTGAAATCGGATGAGGCTAAAACCTCCGGGAGTTCGAATCTCCCCCTCTCCGTTTCAGGAATTAAAAATTAAAAATTAAAAATTAAAAATTGGTGAGAATGAGGTTATGTGGAGCTTTTGGTGGAAACAATGATGGCACCAAGAATTTTTGTTAGTTCTTCGGCTTCGGTTTGGAGTTGACTAATTCTTTCTTGAGGTACTATTTCGGAAGCAACCAGTAATCTTAACCAATACCGAGTTTCACGAGATTCTTTCAGTGCAATCATGAGCTTGCTGATAAAATCTGCTTTGCTTTGAGCGGCTTGTGCTTCTTCAACATTAGCTCCTATTGATGTTCCTGACCTTAACAATTGTTGAGCAACGGTTCTTGCTACTCCTAGTTTGTCATCTAAAAACTGGCACAATTTGACTATACGAACGGAAAAAGTAAAAGTGCGATCGCAAATATCTTTTTTTCACAGATAGAAATTAACTGCATTTTATATCATTTATCTACTTTTTTCTGTCTTATCAACTTATACTAAATGTTTGATTTTTATTTGGTAACAGCAAAGTATTTTCAATTTCTTGCCTAACTTCCCGGCTTACATAACAATCACTATTTAGGCAGTTTATTAGCAATTTATTGGCATAGTGATACTGTTCCAATAGTATTTTTTGTGCTTCATTGAACTGCCAGTCATGCCCAATATTGCAATGCTCAACCATGACGGTTCTAAGCTGTTCATTCCAAATCTGACCATCAGTTATCCACCAGCGTTCAAACGCTTCGCTGTTGTTTTGTGGAGATGGTAATTGGCTTTTGAGATTGTCAAGTAAAATTTGTAACTCAGGGCTTGGGTTACGTTCTAGAGCAAAATCAAGATTTAAATAAAAGCGATTGGAAAAGATTGTATTTGAGCTTTGTCTTACTGCACAAATTTTTTTTGCTTCAAAAAAGATAGAAACTTCAAAACTCAAGGCTGGAGTACCTATCCCGATAATCTCTGGATCGCAAGCTTTATAAAAATCGCCGTCTGAAGTACCAGTAAGAGCTAGATCGAAGGCTAAAATACGAGGAAGACTTTCAAAATCTGAATAGTCACACCGAATAAGATGATTTATCAAATGTAAGTAGATACTTCTAACTTCTGCTGGCTGATATGGCACTGTCGCTAAAGAAGATTTTCTAGCTACCCACCTCATCAAATCTTGTAATTGTTCATCCGTACTGATTAGTCCATCAATTTCAGACTTCATTAAGTGCATCAAATTATCGGCATTTCGCATCATTCCTGCTGTGAGCAAAAAAACTTCCCGCCAGCGTTTCTCTGTCAGATGCTCAACCAAAGTTTTATAGGCAGAGTTGGCTACTATTTCTCTTGAAGCAAAATACTCGTGAAACGTCAGGTGAGAAAAAGAATAGATGCCTTTTGCTCGTTCTACTAGTAGTCCATGCTGTGCTTCAATAGATTTTAAAACGGCTTCACTATCGAGTTTCAATACTTCTGGATCTGTGTCAGCATTGCGTAAGTTGCGAATAAAATCAGCAATGTATGCTTCGGCAGTTTTCTGCTTAAAAAAATAGTCTTTCTGCTCAAACGTAGTTAAGCCTATTTTACTCAGCAAGTCTTCCTTACGCTGCAAAGACAGGTTTTTATAAACCTGCTCTCTCTCAATGTTGCGTTTGGCATCCCATTTTTTCAGCAATACATCTAATCCTTCTTGATAAAGTTCAGAACGATTTACTGGGAAATCTCCACTATCTCCAAACACCAAACACAATAATGTCAGAAGTAAAGGGCTACTTGCTAGTTCTTGGATTGGTTTATTCTCCTTTAGTTTTTGAATGAATCTTTGACTCTTAACTGGATCAGTCAACTGAAACCAATTTTGAGCAAAAATGGCTATTTGTTTTTCGTCAAAATCTGCCATTTCTACTTCTGTGAAACTTTGATAGGTGTATTCTTTGGCAGCAATACGACAGGTAATTACAAACTGATTGGTATGAAACAGGTCAGAAAATTCCCGAATTTGTCGTAATACACGCCTGGTGTCTTCCTCTCGTACTTCATCTAACCCATCTAGCAATACGAATGCTTTACCCTGTTTCAACAGTTTCTCTACTGTCGCACTGGTATGAAGTACCCCACAGCTTGATAATTGTTGAGCAAGAAATTTCAAAATATCTGGTTGTTTAGCTGCTTCTGCAAAATCTTTTAAAGTGATAAACAAGGGAACTCTGTTTGCTTGAAATCTCCCTTCAATACACTGCATTGCTAAATATTTTAAAAAAGTGCTTTTTCCAGCTCCTGGTTTACCTAAAACCATCAGCTTACTATAACGCTGTACAACCTCTAATCCTGAGACTCGTTTCTGTTTTACTCCGCTAAGTCCAAGTCGCTCAAAGTTATCATGATCAGAGCTTTGCATTAGTTCCGCAACTTTTAGTCGTCTTCGTCCTGTTATTGCCTCCAGGATATTGACATTTGTGTAAATACCTTGTTTTCCTGTTAACTCAATTGGTTTAGGCATATCTAATACCCGCATGGTTCCGCACTTTTCTTTGATGTAGGGTTTGATATGTTTGCGGATTTCTTGCACTAAGGTATCAATAGAATCATCTACGTCATCTGTAGTTAAATCGCCAGAGGGTTTTTGCTGTGAATATCTTTTGCTCAGATACTCCCGTAAGCGACTTTCTTTAACAGGGCCATTACCAGTGATGCAAAATTTTTTGTAAATACCTGTGAGGCAAGTGCTGAGGTTACTTTCAGAAATATTTAATTGTTGAGCTACATTGACTCGACTCTTACTAAGACCGAATATTTCCAGAAAGACTTCTTTCTCTCGGTGCGACAATTCACTGTATTGTTCCAGTTGCTTAAGAAAGTCCTCTGGTATAGACATTGATCACTCCCACAATTACATATAAGCCAGTGTAGCCAAAGTTTTTATCAAAATGTGGAGTTAAATCAGTGTAAGTCAGGCTAAGTCAAGGTAAGTCAGATAAATAACTACAAAAGAAAATTGCGATATTGAACTCAGTCAAGCTACTGAGGCAATCGTAATGCTAGAAACACTAATCCCTTTGGTTGTAAATAAGTCTATTGAAGTTGTTGTTGGAATACTGCTGGAAAAGTTTTGTAAATGGGTGCTGAGTGATGCCAATATCAAAAATGCTAACAACTTTCTGAAAATGCAGATTCTTGTACTTTATCTTGATTGGGTTTTACGAAAAACATCACTAAAATTGCTGTCAGAGCGATCATAAGAGAAGGATTAAGAAACAGGTGGGTAGTAGAAATAATAAAGCGATCGCACCTACAAACCAAAGGCGATCGCACCCTCACCTCTTCCCCCAAGCTCTATCGTGCTACCATGAGCAATAAATTCTTGTAGTGAAGTCAAGAATGGCAATCGTAAACGTAAACATACCCGATGATTTATACGCACAACTGAAAGAGTTAGCCAACGCTGAAAATTGCTCAGTTGAGGCTATAGTAATTAGGATTTTGCAGAACACATTGCAGGCAAAAGCACAACAAATGAAAGAATATAAATAAAAAATTTTACCATCAATATAAAAAAGCGATCGCTCTCTTCATCCTTGCATAAAAAAAGCGATCGCAATAAATTCAAAAAAGCTTATTCAGCCGGTTTATTAGTAGCTCGATGAGCGCGGGCTTCTGCTGAGTTCATCACTTCTTCTAGATTTTCTACCACTTCACCAGGGAAGTTTTCTAACACTCTAGTAGAGATAGCAATGCGACCTTTCCCTTCATCTAAGTCAATAACTACAGCTTTAATTTGTTGACCAACTTGGAAGACTTTTTCTAGGGATTCAATAAACCTTTGACTGACTTGCTTGATGTGCAGTAAAGCACCCATACCTTCAACATCAACAAACACACCAAAAGGTTTAATTCCTGTCACCTTACCTTCTACTAACTGACCGATTTCTAATAAGTTGAAGTTACTAGAACGGGTTGCTAAACGCTGAGAAAGAATTAATTTCTTGTTGTTCCGGTCTACTTCCAAAAAGCCAACAGTAAGATTTTGACCTTTGAGTGCTTCTAAATTATCACGTTCTGCCAAGTGCGATCGCGGAATAAATCCTCGCAATGATTGTAAATCAACGGTGACACCACCTTTATTCACACCTGTTACCCGTACTTGCACTGTCTGGGAATTTTCCTGCATCTGCACCAATTTTTCCCAGATGTGCTGAATTTCTAACTGTTTGCGAGACAAAGTTACTTGACCTTCTGCATCCTGTTCGCGGATAATCAAGAACTCTAATTCTTCCTGTAACGGTAAGACCTCCGATAAATCGGTAACACTTCTCAAAGAAGCCTCATCACGGGGAATATAAGCTGACGATTTGCCGCCAATGTCAACATAAGCCCCATCAGGATCAAGCTGAAAAACTTTACCGTAAACAACCTGTCCCTTTTGAAACTGGTAGTCGTGTTTTTCTAACGCCTTAGCAAAATCATCCATCGTAAAAGGCGAGTTGGCTTTTTGAGAAAGTTGCGATTCGGAATTCATGACAATTGACAATAAATTGTTGTTATTTGATTGGATACCGACGGAGTTTGTAATTCGTAATTCAGCAAGGCTGTTGAAAATTTTTGATTCACTATGAGAAATCACAAATTATGAATTTTGACTGAATCTCTAACACTATCTGAACTAACAGCAGTGTTAAGTTTACAAATCTATAACCGTGGTATGGGCAAGTAGATCAGTTTCTATTTTGCCAAAATAGTAGCAAATAGTTGCTGTACTTGCTCCCAAGCATCAGCTGCTGCTTGAGGATGATAGCTAGCACGACGGTTACAGAAAAATCCGTGGTCAGCTCCATCGTAGCCGAACACACGATGGGAAATGTTGTATTTTTCTAACTCTGCTGCAATCTGGTTGACGTGTTCTGGGGGAATACTAGCATCTTTCTTGCCAAAAAATGTATAGATTGTGCCTTTGATTTCTGGGGTGCGGGTAATGGTTGGTGTGCCGTCTCCGGGTATACGAGTGGGTATTCCAGCACCATAGAAGGAAGCTGTTGCAGTAATATCAGGTAGAGTGGCAGCAAGATAGGCTACATGACCGCCAAAACAAAACCCAATACAACCAAAGCCATCTTTCTTCACGTTGAGTAAGGTTTTGAGGTAGTTGATGGCGGCTTGAATATCACTTAATAATTCTGATGCTGTAGTTTGCTCCCAAGCATATTTTCTCCCAACTTCAACATCTGCTGGGGTATAACCTGTTTCAAAACCAGGCGCAACCCGTTCAAATAGTGCGGGTGCGATCGCTACATATCCTAACTCGGCAATGCGTGCTGTCACCTCCCGAATATGCTCATTTACACCAAAAATCTCTTGTAAAACCACAACTCCTGGGTAAGAACCCGGTGCTTGGGGTTGTGCTAAGTATGCAGAGATTTGTAAATTATTGTGCGGAATTTGCACAAATTTAGTATCTAATGCTTGCTCAGTCATAATAATTTTTACCCATGCAACCTGATAAAGCTTTGTGATTATTTGATATAACTATGCCAGTATGTTTAGTCCATTACCAATTAAATCTCAACTACCAAGAGTCAATATAATTCGTAATTCGTAATTCGTAACGATGCTCCCCCCCGCTACGCTAACGTAATTGATCTAGTGATACTAGTATTCAGGAGTTTGGGTGATGATTCAATTCCGTATTCAGCCAGATAGTGAAATTCCCGCATCAACCCAGCTATTTAATCAAATGCGGTTTGCGATCGCCTCTCGGCAATATTCGCCAGGATATAAGTTACCCAGCACTAGGGCTTTAGCGATGCAAACTGGGCTACACCGCAACACTATTAGTAAAGTTTACCGTCAGCTAGAAGAAGATGGTTTTGTAGAAAGTCTGGCTGGTTCAGGAATTTATGTCCGCGCCCAAGGTCATGAAGGCGGAAGCCGGCTACAATCACCCATTTTGCAAAAACATCCTGAAGCCTCAAAGGTTTTGCAGCAAGCCCTGGATGAACTAATTGGCCAAGGATGTTCACTCAATCAAGCACGAGAGATATTCTTAGCAGAAATTGACTGGCGTTTACGTTGTGGTGCGCGGGTAATAGTTGCAGCACCTTCTAAAGATTTGGGTGTTGGTGATTTAATGGTCTATGAATTAGAAGACACATTACAAATCCCAGTACAACTAGTAGCAATAGAAGAGTTAGCCGCCATACTAGATAAAACTACTTCAGCTACAGTAGTGACCAGTCGCTATTTTATCAACGATGTGGAAGCGATCGCAGCACCTAAATCTGTGCGGGTGATTCCTCTCGATATCTACGACTACAGTAAAGAACTCAACCTTTTAAAAACCCTACCTAAAGATAACTGTGTAGGTATAGTTAGCCTCAGTTCTGGAATTGGTCATCAAGCGGAGGTAATCTTACACGGTTTACGAGGTGATGACCTACTAATCATGACTACCCAACCACAGGATAGTTATAAATTGCAAGCTATTGTCAAACGCGCCGAGGTAATTATTTGCGATCAAGCCTGTTTTAGCATAGTGCAAACAGCAGTCCAAGCAGCTTCTGAAGACATTATTCGTCCACCCAAGCTGATTAGAGTAGAAAGTTACATTGGTACAAATTCGATTAACTTGCTCAAACGTGAATTGGGATTGGGTTAAATACGGTTAACGCCATTGTTGTTGAAAGCGTTCTTCGAGTTGGTAATGTCAGGCGATACATTGGTAATGTCAGACGATACATTGGCAACGTCAGG
>NZ_JAYGGZ010000058.1:11599-43121 GCF_034931465.1 Anabaena sp. UHCC 0399
CGATACATTGGCAATGTCAGGCGATACATTGGCAACGTCAGGCGATACATTGGCAACGTCAGACGATACATTAACTCAGATTTCTCATCAATTCTTGCAACCTCAGTTTTTGTAAGTTGGGTTAAGCGACAGCGCAACCCAACAAAAGTCCGTAAATGTTGGGTTTCCTAATGTCAACCCAACCTACCTGATTTAATGTTTTTAGCTTAACCGACAAGTGTTGCCACTCGCCCCTGCACCCCGACCTCCCCTGCTTACCTCAATTCATCCCACTGTTCGCACTCATTCCTACTGCTTGGGTAGAACTTTCTGCAATGCTTCTATGAGTCGGTCGACACTTTCGGGACGACTGTTGAAACCCATTAGTCCCACACGCCAGACTTGACCGGCTAATTCACCTAAGCCGCCGCCAACTTCAATATTATGTTCATTGAGTAATTGCCGTGCAATTGCTTTACCATCCACGCCAGGCGGAATACGCACAGTGGTAAGGGTGGGTAAGCGATATTCTCTTTCTACGTGCAGACTTAATCCTATATCTTCTAAACGTTGCCACAAATATTCTACGTTCTTTTGGTGGCGTTGCCAGCAGTTTGCTAGTCCTTCTTCAGCAATTAAACGCAATGCTTCCCGCAGTCCATAATATAAGTTAACCGGGGCTGTATGATGATAGACGCGTTCACTCCCCCAATATTTATTTAGTAAATTCATATCCAAATACCAGTTTGCAACCTTAGTACGGCGTTTTTGCAATTTCTCCATTGCGCGGGAACTCATGGTAAAAGGAGACGCGCCAGGGGAACAACCTAAGCCTTTTTGACTGCAACTATAGGCTAAGTCTACTCCCCAAGCATCTAAAAATATGGGGACACCGCCTAAACTTGTGACTGTATCTATTAATAGCAGTGTGCCAAATTCCTGACACAATTCACTTACTCCCTCTAATGGTTGACGTGCGCCGGTGGAAGTTTCCGCATGAACTAAAGCCAAAATTGCTGGACGATGGGTTTCTAAGGCGGTGCGAAGTTCTTCTAGTGAGAAGACTTGTCCCCAAGGCTTGGTGATGCTGCGGACATCTGCGCCATATCTTCCAGCCATATCTACCAGACGATTACCAAAATAACCAGCCACACCAATTAACACGACATCACCGGGTTCTACAGCATTAGCAATAGTGGCTTCCATTGCAGCCGAACCTGTACCACTAACAGCAATGGTGAGGGGGTTTTCAGTTTGCCAAACGTAGCGTAGCAGAGACTGAATTTCATCCATCAAAGCTAAGAAAGCTGGGTCAAGATGCCCTACTGGAGAGGTACTCATCGCTTGCAGAACTGTGGGATGGGCATTAGAAGGGCCAGGCCCCAGTAGCAGACGGGTGGGAATTTCTAGAGGTTGGAGTTGTAAGCGTTGATTGTCATTAATAGTAATTGTCTGGGTCATGATTTTCGCCTCAGTGGTACTTACCGGATCATAAAGCGATCGCATGACCGATTTTTGACTCTGCCTTGAGATTATCTTTTTCTATTACTAAAGGCGTAGTTTACACCAGTCAATCTCTAAAACCTCTCATTAGCAAGAAGCAGCCATCAGAACAAAGTCTTACATTTTGCCCAGCAGTATTTATTTAAGTAATGAGTAAACAACGTTCTAGCTTAAAACCCCTACAGGGGGCTAATAGGTCAATTAGACGCAGACTCAATATTCAAGGAGAACTTGCCCTAGTTGCCGCACCAACTTTGATAGTGTTGATTGTGATGTTCTTGGTAGAAACTCTCAGCCAGCAGCGATTGCTATTTGCTTCTCTAGCTTCCAGTGCATTTCTGATTTATTTAGATCCTCTTCATGGTACAAATACTGTACGTACCCTAGTTTTTGCCCAAATGATGGCAGCAACTATCGGGTTTATCACCTATTTTGTCCTAGGTGGGGGCTATCTTTCTGGGGGACTAGCGATGGTAATTGCGATCGCATTAATGATTATGTTAGATGCAATGCACCCCCCAGCCGTTTCTACTTCCCTTAGTTTTGCTTTAAAAGCTGGTAATGTCGATAATTTACTTTTATTTGCCCTAGCGGTCGGGATTACAGTAACTTTGGTAGGATTAGAGCGTTATTGTCTATGGATAGTAGCACGTTACAGCCACCACTGAAGAAGTCAAAAGTCAAAAGTCAAAAGTCAAAAGTCAAAAGTCAAAAGTCAAAAATCAAAAGATTATTATTTAACTTCCCAGTCCCCAATCCCCAATACCCAATACCCAATACTCAATTATGCTTGCAGGTAAACGACCAAATAATTTAGGTGTGCGCGAAGGTAAGTTAGCTGCTTGTCCTAGTTCTCCTAATTGTGTTTCTAGTCAAAGTTCAGATGCAGTTCATCAAATTGCACCCTTGAATTTTACTTCAACACCAGAAGCTGCGATCGCTAATCTCAAAACAATCATTCAGTCCTTACCACGTACCAAAATTATTACTGAAACACAAGATTATTTATATGCAGAATTTCAGAGTGCTTTGCTGGGATTTGTAGATGATGTAGAGTTTTATGCTGATCGCAATACTAATGTAGTTCATGTGCGATCGGCTTCCCGTTTAGGTCAGAGTGATTTGGGCGTTAATCGTCAACGCATTGAGACAATTAGAGCCAAGTTAAATTAAAGAAGATAGTAGAAAAGGGAAATAAGGGAGACAAAGGAGACAAACAAAAAACTTCTTTTTATTTCCCCAATCCCCAGTCCCCAGTCCCCAGTCCCCAGTCCTTACTTTAAAATTACTGTGCTGCGGAGACGCCCATTATTAGCAAATTTCTTTTGCAGAATTTGCCGATAAACTTCTTCATAGCCATCAGTCATGGCTTGGAGGCTAAAACGGTTTTCGATATACTCCCGACAAGCATAACGGTCTAAATCTGCAACTTTAGCGATCGCACTAACGCACTCTTCGACATCATTGCACAAGAAACCCGTTTTACCGTGGGCAATTACTTCTGTAGTTGATCCGAGTTTCATGGCGATAACTGGTGTACCTGAAGCCATTGATTCAACCATGACTAAACCAAATGGTTCTCGCCAGGTGATGGGGAATAAGGTTGCTACTGCACCTCCCATCAGGACATTTTTTTGTATATGATTTGCTTCGCCTAAATACTCGATTTGCTGACCATCAATTAATGGTTTAACTTCTTTTTCAAAATATTCCACATCAACAACGTCTACTTTACCGGCTATTTTTAATCGCCAACCAGCTTTTTTAGCAATTTCTATGGCTAAATGTGTGCCTTTTTCTGGAGATATCCGACCTAAAAAGGTTAGATACGGCGGTTCATCTGGTTGGGGATAAAACTTATAACTACTAACATCAATGCCGTTGTAAACTGTTCCCACATAATTGAGTCCTAATCTGAGTTCCCGTTGGGCATCAGAAATACTCACAAAAGGCTGACTTTTCGCATATTGAAACATTTTTTCATTGTCAGGGGTAAAAATGCCATGTAGAGTGTTAATCGTAGGAGTTTTCACCAGTTTGCTGTAAGACAATGATGCACAGCCCATGTGCGAATGAATAATGTCAAATTCCTCTGCACGTTCATATACTGAACCTAGTTGTAGCATTTCGTAAATGCCATATTCTTTGATACTAGAATCAAGCCTGAGCGCACGGGGATGAACTGATGCTAGGTTGGCTGAAGTGATAGAATCTCCTGAAGCAAACAGTGTTACTTCATGTCCTCGTCGGACTAACTCATCAGTTAATAACCCCACCACTAACTCTATACCGCCATAAGCAGGCGGGGGTACTCTCTCCCATAATGGGGCTATTTGAGCAATTCTCATCACAAACCTCCGACAAACTAAGATTTGAATTAGGTGTGTTTGTTTATAGTTTCCAGAGTGCTTGCGGTTAATTTAGGGCGCACTAGAAACCATTTTTTAACACAAATTTTTTAAATTCATTACCCCTAAATCTTATGCTTTAAATTCTTAATTACTCGTCTATCCTAGTAGGGAAATTACCCTATTCCTTATACAGTATATTTGTCTTATGATTAGTATTTTATGTACATTAAAAATACGAGTCAGTAATTTACAAAAATAATCGCGTTTCTAGAGAAGTTGCATTGTAATTTCTCTAGAGCATCATTGCACCAAGTCAATCTAAACTATTGGAGTGGTAATTTAGGTATTTTTGTTAGGAAAAACTTTAAAATTAACGAATTGGATAGTATATTGCCATCATTAGAGTTTTATTGATGTGTTTTCTCATCTTTACTCTTTCAAAGCCTTAAAATACAGGTTTTTTGAGTTTTGACAATTAGAGAGACGGGATAAATTGTCGTTTCTACAGAAAATCTGTTAGACATCTGGTAAAAAAGATTGTAGAGACGTAGAAAGCTACATCTTTACAAGGTTTCTGGAGATATCTAATATTGACGTTTGCTGTCAAGTCGAATATATTTTATACTGCCATACTTAAGAATAATCAAAACGTGAATATATCTCCATCTAGAAAAAAACCGTTTGTCACATGGCAAGCGGTTTTCTCAGTAGTCATGTTTGTGTTTATGTACCTACCGATTCTGGTACTAGGGTTTTATAGCTTCAACCAATCACCCTACAGTGCAACTTGGCAAGGCTTCACCCTCGATTGGTACACCAAATTACTAAGTGACGATCGCATTCTCTCAGCTTTAAAAAATAGTTTAATTGTCGCCATGTCTGCGGTAAGTGTCTCCGCAGTCTTAGGAACTTTGATGGCGGTAGGCTTGGCGCGTTATCAGTTTTTTGGGAAAAAGCTCTATCGTGGTATTGCTTATCTACCCTTAATTATTCCCGATATTGCGATCGCTGTTGCCACCCTCGTTTTTCTGGCAGCCTTCGCTATACCCTTGAGTTTATGGACAATTGTAGCTGCTCACGTAGTATTTTGTATAGCTTATATCGGACTAGTCGTTTCTTCCCGACTCACTAATTTAGATCCCCATCTAGAAGAAGCTGCATTAGATTTAGGTGCTACACCAGTACAAGCTTTTATTCAAGTATTACTACCACAATTAATGCCAGGAATTGTTGCAGGTTGTTTACTAGCATTCGTCCTCAGCTTAGATGACTTTCTTATCTCTAGTTTTACCTCTGGTAGCGGTTATAATACCTTACCAATGGAAATTTTTAGTCGTATTAGAACAGGCGTTAAACCTGATATTAATGCTTTAAGTGTTTTATTAATTGTCGCCTCTGCAATGGTTGCTGTCATAGCTGAATCAATTCGCGCCTTGGGAGATAAGAGGGAATAGGGGACAGGGGACAGGTGACAGGGGACAGGGGACAGGGGATAGGGGAGAGATTCTTAGAGGGTGTTTGAAAAGTCTGTTTCTTTGTCATGTTGAATGCAGCGTAGCGGAATGAAACATCTGGTGTATGTGCCACAAAGCCTAGATTCTTTCCTACGGAACGCTTCGCGAACCTTACGCTCCGCTCCAGTCAGAATGACATTTTTATACCTCTTGAAACTTTTCAAACAACCTCTTAAAATTGAAACTCTATTTATTCAAAAGCAGAAAGCAAATGTGAGATATTTTTAGAGGTATATCCTTGAGCTTCCAATAGAGAAATAACCTTGTTCAGTTGAGTTTCCACGTGCTGCTGACTACGAAATTGAGCCAATAGAGTTTGTTGAATAGGTTTAACAAATCGTCTAATTTGTTCTTGATTCAGTTCCTCATCTTTTGGATATTCTGTAATAAAATTATGGGTGATAAACAGTTCAGAACCATTAATAACACCACTTGTAAATACTTGTTTAATCTGTTCACAAGTTTTGAAAATAAATCGCTTGGTGCTATATTTCAAAATTACCGGATCTAGTATATAAATCACTGGAATTTCTTCTTTATTGATATCCAATAAAGAATGCCTACTAATTAAATCATTTAAAGTTTGGAGTAAATGACTATCAGTTAACAATTGCCGACTATCTTGTAGCAATTGATTCCATAATGCTGTATTGCGTCTGATAGCTACCCAATAAATCAAATTTATTTCTGCTTGTGAGAGGGCTTGGAATTGTCTATCTAAGAAGTCAGTTGTGACTTCATCAACAAAAATTGAGAGCATCATAAAGTTTGATATGTCACCACCGAATGAACTATTAACACTCCCAATAATTCTTTTCAGAATCCACGGATTGTTATAACGCCTGCTAAGTTCTTCTATCTCACTATCTGTACCTGACAAACCTTCTGTTCTTAAAAATTCTTGTCCATCTTCGTAACTTAACCCTCCCAATCTTTTGGAGTAAACAAATTGACCTTCTAATCTTTCAATATTTTTAGGTCTTCTTCTACTCAGCAATAATAAACAGCTTTTGTGAGATTCTTTAGCAACTCTCTCTACAAATAAATTATAGTTTGTATAATCTTCACTATGATTGCCAATAATTTCTTCCCAACCATCCAGCACTATCAAACATCTTTGACGATGTAAATACTGCATGATTTGATCAATATTGCCTGTTTCTTGTTCACCTCTCGATAAAAACTGTACAAGTTTTATCAATATTTCTGGAAATGGAGGTGCTGATTGTAGAGGAAGCCAGATTACGAAATCATATCTTTTAGCAATTTCATTTCTTTCTACTAAATGGCGAACTAAGGCACTTTTACCAACTCCTCCCATGCCGTAAACTGTAACTAATCGACAGTTTTGTGCGATGATCTGTTGCTGAAGTTGATCTAATTCTTGGGTACGTCCATAAAACTTAGCCAGAGAGGGTGCTTCGCTCAAATCTCTGTTGGTATCTGTTTCATTTTCTTTGATTTCTTCCCAGTTCAAATCCAATACTTGGCAAAAAGCAATAAAATTTTCAGCCGTAATCTGACATTTTGCTTCCTTAAAGCGTCTCCAAGTCGCTAACCCTACAGCGTACGGTCCAAAATTATCCCAGTCTCGATGCGGTTCTAAAATTTTACTGGCTTCCTTAAGAAATATTGCTTCCATATCCCAACCTGGCTCAATCCATCCTTTTTCCTTAATTCTGTCTTTTCTGGCTTGGTCATTTTTTTTCGTCCTAGCTTCCTGGATAAGTTGTTTTCCACGTTGAGAAGCTTTGAGAGATAAGCGTTTTCTAGACATAATTTTCCTAGTATTTGCGAACAATTTACACAATGCAATTGCAAGTTAATAAGACTTGTTAGGGATTATTTCTCTCTGGTGTTTGCTCCAACTCAAAGCCATATTTATCAGGGGTAATTTCCTTAACTTTGACTAAAACACCCACACCTTTAACTAACTTGCGATCATGTTCGTGTTTTTTATCCTTATCATCATAAAATTTGACCTCCGTAGTTGAACCCAAAGTTGAGAAGTTAGGTTCATTCAACTTACTATATATATCTTGACGAGTTTTATTACTCTTACCATTAAGGTCAGTCAAAGCCTTAACAAATACCTGTGCTGCATCATAAGAACTCATACTTCTCCATGTGATATCCTTGATCCACCCAATGTCTTCAGCTTTTTGACGGAACTGAGGAGTAGCAATGTCTTTATGAGAAAAAACAGCAATAATCATACCACTAGCAGCTTCTTTGAGATCCAATATTTTTTGACTATATAAAACATCTCCTGCTAGCATTTTAAATTGTTGATTTCCTAAGTTAATAATGTCTATTTCTATATCTAAAGCATCACGACTAGCAAATAATAGTAATGCTTCTGCTGCTGGTGGAATTTTTGCTTGCTGTATGCAAAGCATTGGTGTATATGTAATTAAACTACAATACTGAATATGATTATTATGATTTATTCCGTTACGTATTAAATACTCATTAAATTCTCGTCTGAGAGAATCGCTATATCCATCGGATGGATCATAAACAATCGTTGCTTTACGCACTCGCAACGTATCCCACATATATTTAGCTAAATCACTAGCAGCTAAGGCATCGTTAGAAGCTGTACGGAAGACATATCGATTTAAATCTTTACTTGGATCAAGAATATTAGGTTTCCTAATGGCAGTGCTTGTAGGTGAAATCAGCACAAGTTTTTCTGTTTCACTAAGTTGTGCTGCGCCATAAATTTTTCCTGCTTTCCAAGTGTTAATACTGGTATAATGACCAATAACTCCTAGTATTTCACTTTTGACAAAATCACTATCTTCGGGAATATTTTTTTGAGAAATATACGTAGCTACTTTCTCAGGAGTAATTTGATCACCGTCAATATTTTCTTTGGCTATAAGAATTTGGAATAATGGTTGATCGGCGTTGAGAGATTGGGCTACACCACGCAATATTTCTAATGCAATCTCACGATGGTCAGAGTAACCTGGAATCACAACTGCAATTGTGGGCAGACTAAGGTTTGATGGAGTTTGAGCAACTGTGGCATTATATGCGTAAATTACTGTCTCTGGATCAACTTCACACGTTGTTGTCTGAGCAGCTTGTTTAAATTGCTGTTTAGCTCGGTTGAAATGATTTTCAGCTTGTGTGAAATCTTTGTTCGCGAAAGCTTCCATCCCTTGTCTCTTGTAATCGTAAGCTGTTGAGCATTGCGAAGGAGAAGGAATTACTTTTGGATTGGGAGGAATTAATGCTTCTTCCCCCCTGCTAAAGTATTGGGAATTAGGTAGTGGTGGTTTAACTGGTGGCTTCTCAGGAGGTTTAGGATGGACAGCAACTGCGATCGCTATTCCTAAAAAAAATGGCCAGCTAAAACCTATTATCGAACGCCAACGTTGAGGAAGTCGCTCTACCCCATTACTAAATCTCTTAAACCAAGAAACTTGAGGATGCGGATCTGGATTAGATGTTTGAGTAGAAAGTGAGTTTGGAGCAGGTGCTTGAGTAGCAAGCAAATCTGGTTTAAGTTCAGCAGACAAAATATCCAGAACTTCTTGAGCAGACTGAGGACGATCTTCCGGTTCGTATTGCAGCATTTTATCTAAAGCCTCGGCAAAATGCTGATCCTTTATCTGTAAATTCTCTTTCAATTTTGACTTAAACAGCAGCCGATTAGGATTTTTATTTCCTGTTAATAAAGAGAGACACGTTGTTGCTAAAGCATATAAATCTGATGCAGAAGATAATTTTTCCCCACGGGATTGCTCAGGCGGTGCAAAACGAGCATCTAAGACTATAGATGTTGTATCAACAGGTAATCCTTGTACTATCTGTCTAACTGCACCAAAATCTATTAGATATAACCTCCCATCATAGCTACAGTGCATGATATTGGCAGGCTTGATATCTCTATGTATAACTCCATGAGTACCGTCATAATTATGGATATACTTTAGTATATTGAGAATTTCCTTGAGAATATTTATAACTTCATCCTCTGCAAATTTTCCCTTCTGCTGGAGTTCTTGATCTAAATTATGTCCTGCAATATAATCCTGCACCAAATAAAAAAACTTTTGTACACGGCCTGTTTCTTCATTAACTTCCTCATGAAAATAATCCCAAAATCTGGGTATCTGTTGATGTCTCAGTTCTTCCAAAGTACTTGCTTCTTCACCAAACTTTTCCTCTATATAGTTCAGTGTTGAAGGAGTTAATATTTGTCCAGGATGATTTATCGGATGTAACTGTTTAATTACACGGATATTACGAGAGAATATCTGATCATTAGCTCTAAGAATATCCTTGGCTTTAAAAGTTCTACCAAATCCGCCACTTCCTAATAAATCTATAGCTACAAAACGCGCCTGTAAAATCAATGGCATTTTACAATTAGCACAACATATTTCTGTTGCAGCGCGTGCAGTTAAACATTCATCTGGAATAGTATTTTCAGGTTTTGTACAACTTGGACGGGTGCAGTAAACTTCCATTGATTCGCCTCTAAATTTAGTTTAATTACACACTGAATAATGAGATATTTTTAAATTTGTAAACATCGATAGGTTCAGATTTCCGACTTTTTTAATAAATCGAGGAGCTAAATTTATAACTTTTATAGAAGTGGGGATATTAAGCCCAAAAATTACGTAATGGAAAACTTTGCCGTAGGCTATTACGAATTAGATTGAAGTTACGCCCACTTTTTAGCAAATATTACTTACGTAATAATTCTAGTATAGTTATGATGTTTTTAACATACTACTAGTAATGTTTTTTGCAAAAAATAATAACCTTTGAAAAAATAAAAACTGATGATTTTACAACCCCGACTTTTTTAATCAAATCGGGGTTCTTACACAATGTTGTTTAGGGACTTCCAGATAAAAAAATATCCAAACTGTAGGGTGCGTCAGTGCGATAGAACCTAACTATACTCAGAAATTATTTATACTGACGCACCCTACCCAATTATCAATTGCGGATAATTTATTTTTTGGTGTTCCCTTCCTTATATCTTAAAAGTAGTCCTAATTACTCCCACAAAAACGTCACCATTCTGCTCGTTGTGGTTTGGTGATGTCAGCCAAATCAAACCAGGCGTAATGCTGATTCTGTCGTTGATTTGATACCGATAAAACCCTTCAATGTGAAGTCCTGTATTGGGATCACGACGAGGTAAGCCTGATAACTCTGCTGAAGAACTAGTCAATTTAGGCTGCATCCCCACGATAATTCCGCCCAAATTCCCCTGTTTACCCAAATCAGGAAAGGCTAGAGTCACAGCCCAGTTCCAAATATCAGCATCACCTTTGACATCGCCAGTTAAAGCCCGTGCATTGGTATAGCCTACCCATCCACCAACTTGCAGGCCATTATTAATTTTGACATTCGTTTCAATCCCATAGGAATTAGAGGAAACTTTTCTACCGCCCAAGTTAGAGGCTAAACTGCCAGTATTATGTCCTAAACCGTTCTCGTTGTAAGCATTGACGTAAGTGAAGGCAATTTTGGTATCTGTGTCTTTGGCGTTGGGATAAAATATAATCTGTCCCAATAGACCATATTTACCGTTAAATAGTCCGCTAGTAGGGTTGTTGGCATTACCCGCTAAATAAAACATCTCTGCTTTGAAATTGCCATTTGGCTTAAAAGTCACACCTACGCCTGTATCTCCACCCAAGCGGTAGATTGTATTGTATCTGTGGCGAGAAAGAGCAGCATCCCCATCGCTTTGTAGAGGATTAATCACATCCGCATCATCAAAGTAAGTATTAAAACCTGTACCAACTAGAACTCTGATTGTCTCACTTAAACGAAAATCATATTCCAGCTTACTGAGGAAAACATCATTAGTTGCATCACTACCAGATTGGAAGCTTAAACGAGCCTCATTTCCCGGTGATATTGGATTAACCACATTACTCGCCTGAAGTCTTACACGTAGCCGATCTTTTCCTGTAAAGCTGGTATCAAAGTTAAGGCGCACCCGACTAGAAAACGTGAGATTACTTTCATCCCCATTTCCACTACGGCTAGCATCCCCAAAAGCATCTGTCGCAGCAAATATTATCTGACCATTAAGTTTTGTGGTGGTGGAAAACCGTTGTTGTTCTAGCTGTTCGGTACGTGCTTCCAAAGCATCAACTCTACCCCTCAAGGTAGCAAGTTCTGTGGTAAATGTCTCTTGCAGCTTTTGCAAAGTCGCCAAATCTTCTTGAGTAACTAAGTCTGTAATCTCAGCACTCAGGCGTTGACTAACTTTGTCTATGCAAGAGTTTAAGGCGGCTGCAAATTCAAAGCGAGTCATGGCGCGATTCCCTTTGAAAGTCCCATCTGGGTATCCCCCCAGACACCCATAACGCTCAACTAGCGACTGTAATGCTTGAAATGCCCAATCAGTGGGTTGCACATCAGAAAGCTGATTCACTGAGGTAACTGGCGCAGCATCTAGTTGAGCATATTGATTAATTTCTGGAAGGGAATTAGTGCTTTTATCGGTGGTTGAAACTTGTGGGGAATCTTCAGCATTCACCTTTCCCAAAGGAGTTAATCCCAAAAAAACTAATACAGCAACTATGAATTTCAGAGTATTTATAAAAAAATTTAACATTTTTGTCCTAGCAGTAGTAGTGCATCAAGTTTAAATTGATGGATTAGCAAGTTCGTAGTCTTCGCGTAGCCTCTAGAAGAGAAGAGAACGTAGAGAGGAATTTAGTCCTGATTTTTCTAAGAGGAGGTAGAGAGAGAATTTTCTGGTATCCTTCTCCTGCAAAGAAGCTAACCCGAACACGACTTTCCACGCATCCTTTAAGGACTAAAGTCCTTACTACAAACTATCAAAAACAAAGTAACCTTTATTAATACAATATCAGAGGCTTTATCTATTTTACAAATTAAATTTCGCTCATATTATTCAACTTTTAAATTCAAAATATTCAACATTTTCATTTTAGAAATTCATTTTATTCAAGAGATCATTTAGTTTCAAAATTAAGTTAAGCTCACTACAAGGAATTATTTCCGGCAAATATATGGACGCTGAAAAAATATCAAAACTTATAAGAGTGGCAAATATTCTAGTTGTCTCCAAAACAGGAAGACCTTTGACAGATGAGCAAAGGTCTATTCTAGAGCAAGTTTTGCAGGGGAATAGGCTAAAAGATATTCAGATTACAGGATTTGCTGACGGCACTGTACAGCGAGTCTTTTGCCCAAAACTTTGGCATTTATTATCAGTCACGACAGGGCAAAGAATCCGCATCAATACAGTGCTATCAGCGTTAGAAAGATTATCAAAGGAACTGGATAATGAACGCAAGATTGATACTCCTATAGAACTACCTCCATTGCCTTTTTCTATCCCCCCTAAACAGGTACGTCAAAACTTACCTGCGCGTAGTTGTAATACATTTGTTGGGCGAGAAGAAGAAATTACTCGGCTTTTGAAGTTACTTTCACCCACACATTCAGCACATTTAATTAGCGTTGATGGTATTGGTGGCGTAGGCAAAACAACCCTTGTTTTAGAAGCAGCCTATCTCTGTCTGCACGCCAGTGAAAAGCACGAAGCTTTCTTGGGTATGCCTACCTTTGATACTATTATTTTTACCTCAGCCAAACAATCTTACTTGATGCCCTTTGGTTTACTGCCAAGTTTAGCTCCTAAAAGGACTTTGCAAGATATTTTTCGGCAGATGGCGCGGATATTAGATGAGTTAGATATTACAGGGGTGAGTTTTGAAGAGCAATTAGAGTTAATTAAAGAAGCCTTATCTTGTCAACGCACATTGCTAATTGTTGATAATTTGGAGACTGTAGAAAATCAGCAGGATATATTGGCTTTTCTCCATGAATTACCACCAAGTGTAAAAGCGATCATTACTACCCGCGAACAAATTTTGTTTGTCCCCGTGCGGTTAACGTCAATGCCAGAATCAGATGGTTTGTGTTTAATTAAGCATGAAGCTCAAGAAAAGGGTGTTTCTCTGAGTGACCAAGATAGTCAAATACTTTATAAAGGAACAGGAGGTATTCCGGTAGCCATTACCTACTCAATTGGTCAGTTAGCTAACGGCTATTCTATGAAAGAAGTATTGGGAAGAATATCTGAACCGAGGGGAGATGTTGCCCGGTTTTGCTTTGAAACTTCCGTTAATCCACTTATAGGGAAATCAGCTCATAAGTTACTTATGGCACTAGCACTGTTTCCGATGCCACCTTTACAAGATGCACTCGTACAAGTTGCAGTTCCAGAAGTTAACGCCTGTATAACCAATGCAGATTTAGCCCAATTGCGAAACCTTTCCTTAGTCAGACAGGACAATAATCGCTACAGTATGCTACCACTAACCCGTGAGTATGCCCAAGCTGAACTCAATGCTTACCCTGATTTTGAATGGGAGGCAAGGGAGAGGTGGATTAGTTGGTACTTAAATTTTTCTCAAGGTTATGCCGGACAAGATGCTAAAGGCTGGCAAGGAAAGTTTGATGGTTTAGAAGAGGAGTGGCAAAATTTACAAGCTGCGATTGAGTGGTGTATGGTTCAGGGTCGATATGCCGAAATGTGGCAGTTTTGGCAAAATATAGAGCCTTACACCCATGTGATGGGTAGAAGGGAGAATCGCTTGCGATATTGGGACGATCGCCTGACTTGGACAGCATGGCTAATTCAAGCCGCAGAACAACGTGGAGACTGGCAAGTTACAGCCAAAGTCATGGTTGATCGCGCTTGGACTCTCACCTCCCTAGGTAGACTCCAGCATTTAGAAGCAGCAGATGAATTATTTACCAAGGCTTGGGAATTACGTCACTATCAAGAAGCCTTATTTATGTTGTGCTTGGCTAGAAATATCGCCGTGTTACGCATTCAACAGCAAAAACTGGATGAGGCGCAGACTTGGCTAACTCAAGCCAGGGAGTTACTAGAACAAAAACAGCTAGATGAAGAGGAGCGATCGCGGCAATTAATCCAAATTCAATATTATCAAGGTGAAATTTTCTTTAAATATAAAAAATATGAACAGGCGAGAATTATTTTTCAACAAACCCTAGAACTTGCACAACAGATGCGATGGATACGCGCTATCTTCTGTACACAAAATTGGTTGGCTGAAATTGCCATCAAACAAGAAAGATTAGATGAAGCCGAACGACTTCTCATGGAAGGACTGCGAGTTGCTGAAGCTAATGAAGACAAAAGCCGTGCTGCATTTTGTCAACGCTCACTATATTCTCTAGCGAAGGTAAAAGGTAACTTATTTGATGCTCAAAAGTGGGCAAATAAAGCATTAGAGAATTTTGAAAAACTGGGAATGTTAACGGAAATGGAAGAAACAGAAAATTTGCTACAAACATTAGATATGGAAATTTAAAACCCTCTACCCACAAGGGTAAGGAGTTTGAAGGCATGGGTGGTTCTCACCCATGCCAGATTGACAAGATACCCGACGGGAGCAGAATAATTCTAGACGCAAGTTAATTATGTATACCTCAAGAGAATTTCACAACAAGCAGGTGGAGAATTCCCCATAGAATCTTGCCCAAAATTTAGCTCGAATAGTTCCTGAGTTTGAGCAAAAATTAATTGCCATTCTAAACGTTCATTGTCTCCTCGAAGCCCAAATTCTGGAATGTGGAAAAGAGAAACATTAAATAGTTTTCGGCAATCTCTTTCAAATTGATCAACATTAGCCATGTGTGCGTGTAAAACCGCATCAATTTCTTGAGTAGGAACTATTCTCGTATTGGGGTATTTTTGAAGTAACAATAAGAATAGTCCATACTTTCTAATTGCCGATAAAGCTTGGATTATACTGAATTTTTGACTGTGATCAGATTTGACTAGTCTCAGAAAAATTCTTAGCCAGTCAATAAATTTCAATTTCTGCCAAAAATTTGGCTCTACATCATATGGTGATAATGGGTGAATAAAATACACCTTGCAACTCCTGAAACTAACTCACTATGACTTATTTGTTTTAAGACAACACTAATCAGCTAATAAAATTTGTAGGTTTGGTTCAACAGAGTGAAACCTAACATTTCCCAGCTTTATTGGGTTAGCCGATGGCAAGCCCCTCCGGGTCTACATTCCTCAACCCGACCTACATCTAACTCACTGTGAATTACTGGTTTTGAGAGATATTACAGCTATTTATTAATAAACACCAGCATTTGAGTAACGAATCCTTTCAGGATAAACGCGGAAAGAATCAAAGAAATTAGTGGATTCTCTACTAAATTGATTTGATGTTATGGCTCCTATAAAATAGAGACGCTGATTAACTGCAAAGGCGCGATATTTTCCCAGCGTGCCATCGGCGTGTTGTATGATTAGTTCTAAGCCGGGATATCCTTCAATTTGATAATTAGTAGTTCTAATCACTAGGCCAGTAAGACCTATAGTTTCCAGCATTGAGCTACGCAAAACTTGCCGAACTTGTGAAGGAGTTAACTGAGCCACTGCTGCTGAATCTCTGTGCAGAATCGTGTATGCGGTGTTGGTATTAGAACTTACAGATGTTAATTGATCGTTTGTATTGCTTTTGATTCTACCTGGCATCTTAATTGTGAAATCTCTTTCGGGTCCCCAATAGGTATAGTTTTGAGCAATTACATTTGGCTGTTTGGGTATCTGGTTGCTAGGATTAGTAGTTACTGCGTCGTTTACAGAAATGGATGGCTTAACCAAGGCTGTTGCTGAGTTCTGCATTCCTAAAACCAGTGTTATCGCTGTTATCGCCAGGGTTTTTAGAGTAGGAGACATAACCTGATCCTCTTATCCGTGTTAAGTTGATGTTCTGCCGTGCAACTCCTTAGTGGCTTACCCAGTCCCAATAAGTTGCACCCACATTTCTACTATTTCACATAGATAAAATGAAGTATAGGATCTGAGAACAGTTCAGTTAATGATCAGAAAAATGTGCAGTTTTTCTGTTTTAGATCAGATAACAGTTCACTTAAGGATCACTTTTCCTATAACGGCTCACGACTGCATTGTTTTTGCCTGCTTAAGTCAGTTCAGCCGTGGAAATAACTTGCATCTGGCTGTATCAAAATTACCAAATTTTAACAAGGTGGGTTTAAATTTAACATCATGCCAATAACTTATATTTTTATACTTAGTCAATAAAAACCTATTTGTACCCCAATACCATGCTGTTAAGAGTTTTTGTAGGTTGGGTTAAGCGACAGCGCAACCCAACAAAAGTACGTAAATGTTGGGTTTCCTAATGCCAACCCAACCTACATGATTTAATATTTTTAGCTTAAGCGACAAGTATTGATTTGTACCCGAATAAGTTGATAAACAATCACTATATTGAAATACTATTGACAAGTTAAACAGCTTAGTTATATTATTATTTTATCCATAAAAATATGGTTGCTAATATATAGAGCAATCAGTAAAAAGTAACGAATAAATCAAAATGTTTGATGTGTATCCTTTGATAACAGTATACACATATCAATCATAAAACTTTATTTGTTTCAATATCAGTTTCCCATTCGATAATATTGGGGCTAACTTTGGAAAATATGCTCTCCTCACCTCATTATGCAAATTTGCCAAAATCCCAATTGCTCAAATCCATTCAACCCTGATGGCAATAGATTTTGCATGACTTGCGGGCAAAGCGGCTTTGGCCAATTGCTGAGAAACCGCTATCGTGTGTTGTGGCTATTAGGTGAAGGTGGCTTTAGTAAAACCTACGCGGCTGAAGACGTAGACAGATTAAATGCGCCTTGCGTCATCAAACAATTCTTTCCCCAAGTTCAGGGAACGGGACAACGTAGCAAAGCAGCCGAATTCTTCAAAGAAGAAGCCTTTCGGTTATATGAACTGGGAGAAAATCATAGTCAAATTCCCCGATTATTGGCTTATTTTGAACAAGGTTCAAGCTTATACTTGGTGCAGGAATTTATTCAAGGGCAAACTCTCTTACAAGAGGTGCAGCAACAGCCCTTTGATGAGGCCAAAATTCGGCAAGTTTTGTTGGATTTGTTACCAGTTCTAGATTTTATTCACTCTTGTAATGTAATCCACCGGGATATTAAACCAGAGAATATTATTCGCAGTGATAGTGATGGCAAACTAGTATTAATAGATTTTGGTGGTGCTAAACAAGTTACACAAACTAGTATAGCTAGACAAGCGACAGTTATTTATACCCTTGGTTATGCCCCCACTGAACAAATGGCAGGGTTTGCTTGCCCTGCTAGTGATTTATATGCTTTGGGTGTAACTTGTGTACGTCTTTTAACTCAATGTTTGCCCCAACAAAATCTTTATGGACATATTGAT
Source organism: Anabaena sp. UHCC 0399 (assembly GCF_034931465.1). Classification (NCBI taxonomy): domain Bacteria; kingdom Bacillati; phylum Cyanobacteriota; class Cyanophyceae; order Nostocales; family Nostocaceae; genus Anabaena; species Anabaena sp. UHCC 0399. The sequence continues at coordinate 29,245 of NZ_JAYGGZ010000058.1, forward strand.
GATGGTCTTTATGATCCGATGAATGCTAAGTGGCTGTGGCAAGATTATTTAGAGAAGAAAGGTATTATTGTTAGTGATAATTTAAGCAAAGTTTTAGATAAATTAATTCAGCATTTACCTAATGATCGATATCAATCAGCGATAGAAGCTTTAAACGACTTAAAAGGTACAACTCTGCCTGATATTGAAACGCAAATATTGTTAGTTAATCAACCGACACTAGTACCATTACCGCCAACCTTACAAAAAACCAAAATACCACTACCACCTTTAAAAACCTGTGAGTTTGAGGTGGTGACGGTAGATACAGGCGGACGTATAGTAAATCGCGATCGCAATGTTACCCAATTCTTTCTAGAAGTCATCAGTAAAGACATCACCCTGGAAATGGTAGAAATTCCTGGGGGTGCATTCATGATGGGTTCGCCCAACTTTGAAGGAGATGCTGACGAACGCCCACAACATGAAGTAGCGATCGCACCTTTATTTATGGGTAAGTATCCGATTACACAAGCCCAATGGCGATCGGTCGCCGCTTTACCCAAAATCAACCAACCTCTAAATCCTTACCCCTCTAAATTTCAAGGTCAAAACCGACCAGTGGAAAATGTATCTTGGCATGAAGCCGTAGAATTTTGTGCCAGACTCTCAGAAAAAACTGGACGTGATTATCGTTTACCCAGTGAAGCCGAATGGGAATACGCCTGTCGCGCTGATACAACTACATCTTTTCACTTTGGCGAAACCATCACCTCTGACTTAGTTAACTTTAGCAGCAGCGAGAGTTACAGCACAGAAGCCAAAAACCGCCACCGCAAAGAAACAACAGATGTTGGGAGTTTTCGGGTAGCCAACGCCTTTGGATTGTATGATATGCACGGGTTAGTGTGGGAATGGTGCGCTGACCCTTGGCACAACAATTATAATGGCGCACCCACTGACGGTAGTGTGTGGGAAGAAGGCGGTGATATATATCGGCGAGTTTTGCGCGGTGGTTCTTGGAACTTTGGTGCAGAACTATGTCGCAGTGCTAGCCGCAGTTGGAATGAGTCAGACGGGGGATTAAGAATTTGCGGTTTTCGGGTGGTTATTAGTCAGTAAAATTCTTGTTATCAAGTTCGTAGTAAGGACTTTAGTCCTCTCTTCGTTCTCGTCTCCCAAAGGGAGACGAGAACGAAGAGAGGCTACGCCAACGCATAGCGTGTCGGAAAAAATAAGGACTGAAGTCCTTACTACAAACCTTCCTTAGATAATGCTGTAACTAAGATTTGATTTTGCTCATCAGTCCCAACGGTGATGCGTAATTTATCATCTAACCCTGGCTGTGGGAAATAGCGGATGAGGATTTTTTGTGCTTTGAGTTTTTGGTAGAGATATTCGGTGTTATTTTGAGGAGGCTGGACTAGTAAGAAGTTGGTTTGAGAATCCCACACCCGAAAGCCTAATTGCTTTAAGTCTTGCATTAATTTGTGGCGTGAGGCTTTAATTTTGGCAATGCAAGCATTTTTATAAGCTTGGTCAGTGATAGCAGCTGTACCAACTGCACAGGCGATCGCATCAATGTTATAACTATCCTTGACTTTAAACAATCCTGGCAATAATTTGGGATTGGCAATGCCAAAGCCTAAACGCAATCCCGCCAAGGAATAACCTTTAGATAAGGTTCTAATCACAATCACATTTTCGTATTCCTGCACCACATCCAACGCATTCTCATCAGCGAAGTCTGCATATGCTTCATCAATTACCAACACCCCAGATAAACTACTCGCTAGTTTTCGTAAGTCATCTTTCGGGACAACATGACCAGAAGGACTATTTGGTGAGGCAATAAAAGTCACAGCCCCATCTGCGGCAATTAATTCTGCCACAGGTAAACTGTAATCTTCTTGGTAAGGAATCTCCAGAATTTCCGCCGCCTGCATCTCAGTTAATGTGCGATATAAGACATAGGTCGGCATCGGATAAACTACCTTGCGTCCAGGTTCAGCACAGGCGCGAATGACTATACTCAAAATTTCATCGCTACCATTACCGACAATTACCCAATCACTGGGAACTCCTAAGACTTGACTGACAGCTTGGCGAAATTGTCCGCCAAAGGGTTCTGGATAACGCCGTAACGATTCACCATCAATAGTTTTCAGTGCTTCTAATGCTGCTGGTGAGGGAGGATAAGCATTTTCGTTACTGTTGAGTTTAATGATTTGTGTACCCCGTGGGGGCTGTTCCCCAGGAACATAGCTAGCCATTGCCTCAACATTAGCGCGGAAGAACTTAGACATAAACAGTAACCATAACGAATCAAAAGCCTTCTTCTCTCCGTGTCTTAGTGTCTCTGTGGTTCAAAATTTTTTCACCACTAAGGCACAGAGACACAAAGTTTAAACTGCCAAAAACCTCTGAATCACGTCCTGACTCAGTTCATCAGTTAAACCAGAGGCAACAATAGCACCTTTTTGCATCGCGTAGTAATAATCAGCTTGGCGGACGAAGTGTAGGTGTTGTTCTACTAGTAAGACAGAAATGCCTGTGGTTTCAATGATGCGGCGGACTGCTGCTTCAATTTCCAGGATGATTGAGGGTTGAATACCTTCCGTGGGTTCATCTAAGACGAGTAGTTGAGGCTGTCCCATTAAAGCACGCGCGATCGCTAGTTGTTGTTGTTGTCCACCACTTAAATCACCACCCATCCGCGACAACATGGTTTTTAACACCGGAAATAAGCTAAAAATCTCTTCGGGAATTTCGGCTTTTTTAACCTGTTTCTGTCTAGCTTCTAATCCCAACAGCAGATTTTCTTTAACTGTCAAACGCGGAATAATTTCTCGTCCTTGGGGAACATAACCAATTCCCATTTTCGCCCTTTGATCTGGTGATTTGGAGTTGATTAAATTCCCGGCTAAGTTAATAGTACCACTGCGAGGTTTGAGTAATCCAATAATTGTTTTGAGTAGGGTTGTTTTACCTACACCATTACGTCCAATTAGGCAGATCATTTGCCCATTTGGTACAGTTAAATCTACGTTGCGGAGAATATGGCTTTCACCGTAGTAAACGTTAAGATTAGATATGTTTAGCATTTGTTAATAGTCATTAGTTATTCTCTTCCTTGTCTCCCTTCCTCCCCTCATCACTCCTGCTATTGTCCTAGATAAACTTCAATCACACGAGAGTCATTTTGGACTTCTTCAAAATTGCCTTCGCAGAGTACCGAACCTTCATGTAAGACTGTGACCTTTTTGGCGATTTGGCGGACAAATTCCATATCATGTTCAATTACTAAAATTGAATGACTCTGCGCTAGTGTTAAAAGTAGTTCGCCGATATTATAAGTTTCTTCATCTGTTAAACCTGCGACTGGTTCATCTACAAGTAATAAATCTGGGGACTGTCCTACTAACATCCCAATTTCTAACCTTTGCTTTTCGCCGTGGGATAATAACGCGGCGGGAATGTCTGCTTTAGGAGTTAAACCAATGGTTTCTAATAAACCTTTAATACTATTTTTTTCAGTCGGATGAGAACGCCCAAACAATGTGGAAAAAACACTTTTATTGCGGTTGCTGGTAATTTCTAGATTTTCCCGTGGGGTGAGGTTGAGATAAACTCTAGGTGTTTGAAATTTACGCCCAATTCCTCGCCGTGCAATTTGATGTTCAGGTAAAGAACGGAGGTTTTTTCCTTTAAATAAAACTCGTCCTATAGTTGGTTGGACTTTTCCTGTAATTACATCAAGAAATGTAGTTTTACCCGCACCATTGGGGCCAATTACTACTCGCAATTCACCCACATCCATACTAAAATTTAGTTGGTTGATGGCTTTAAAACCGTCAAAACTCACAGTAACGTTTTCAGTTTCCAAGATTTTGGCGTTCATGTTGCACTTCTGGGTCTTCTTCTAAGCTGGGATATGTAGAAATTTGTTGACGGCGTTGGAAAAAGGCAATGTTTTGACTACGCAACCATCCGACTAGTCCGTCAGGAAGGACTGTCACGACTATTAAAAAGAGTGCGCCTTGGAAAAATAGCCAGATTTCGGCAAATTGTTCACTTAAAAAAGTACGAGCATAATTAACTAATAAAGTCCCCACTATTGCGCCGATTAATGTAGCACGTCCGCCCACAGCTACCCAAATTACCATTTCAATGGAAAAAGCTATATCCATTGCCCTGGGTGAGACAGAACCACTTTGCAGGGTGTAAAATGCTCCTGCTATACCTGCGATCGCACCTGAAACTGCAAAGACTAAGGTTTTAAAATCTGTAGGGTCATAGCCAGAGAACCTGACGCGGCTTTCATCGTCTCGAATTGCGATTAATAATCTACCAAAGCGTCCACTTGTCAACCAGCGACAAATCCCGTAGGTAGCGGCGAGAAGCAAGACTGTGAGGGTGTAGAAAATAAATTTTGTTTGCGGGTTGCTGACATTTGCACCAAATAATGTTGTGAAATCTATCAGTCCATTTGTCCCGTTGAAAAATTGTTGCTGACCGTTAAAAAAGTTGAAAAATACAATAATTGCAGCTTGGGTCAGAATTGAAAAATAAACTCCCTTAATGCGATTGCGAAATACTAAATATCCCAGCAACCCCGCCAGCAAGCCTGGAACTATCACCACAGCCGCTACTGCTATTGGGAAAGAATAAAAAGGTTTCCAAAACCAGGGAAGTTCAGTAACACCATATAACCCCATGAAATCAGGTAACTCACCAGATGGGATTTGCAGCTTCAGGTACATGGCGATCGCATATCCACCCAACCCAAAGAAAATACCATGTCCTAAACTTAGTAACCCAGTATAACCCCAAATCAAGTCAATCCCTAAAGCCACGATCGCCAGTGACAAAAATCGCCCCAACAAATTCAAGCGAAACTCTGACAGCACCAATGGCATAATTAAAATTAGGATAAGTGCGATCGCCACCACCACCCCAACCTCAATTAATACTAACCCTCCTCCCTTCTTCATTCTCTGCGCCCTCTGCGTCTCTGCGTGAGATAAAAAAAATTAAACATCAACAGTCCGACCCTTTTGCGGAAACATCCCCCCAGGCTTCCACTGTAAAAATACAATAATCAGCACAAATACCATCACCTTAGCCATACTTGTAGTAGCAAAAAACGTCAAGAAATCGGCTAGAGGCTTTACAGGAGAGAACAACAAAGCCAGAGTCCCCGAACCAATTAAAAAGTTAGCCGTGCCAATTCCCAAAGCAGCTACAATAGTACCGGCTAAGTTACCCACCCCACCGACAACCACAACCATAAATGTGTCGATAATATAGTTTTGTCCAGTATTTGGCCCCACAGAACCGAGCAAACTAATCGCACACCCAGCCACCCCAGCTAAACCAGAACCCAAAGCAAAAGTAATCGCATCAACTTTTTTAGTAGGGATACCTAAACAAGCACTCATACTGCGGTTTTGTGTCACCGCTCTAATTCTTAATCCCCAGCTAGAACGCTGTAAGAATAGATAAATTCCTCCCACACAAATTACTGTCAAAACAATAATAAATAACCTAGCAAATGGTAATTGCACACCACCTAAAGATATGCCAGTTTGTAACCAACTAGGCGCGGTTACGTCTACATTTTGTGCGCCGAACCAAGGTTGAGTGACTGCTAGCTGATAAGTTTGACTCAATAAATTAACTGTAGTGATTGTCACCCCTGAAGATAACAAGAAAATCACCCCCACAACCCAGTTACGAATTCTCTCTAAATTTGTGCGGGAATTTAAAATCCATAAACCCCCAAAAAATAATAGAGAAAACAACACCAAGCCAATTACTATTACCCAATTCACACTGCGAACAAACTGCTGAAAAATTAAACTGACTCCCCAAGTTGCTAGCAGAGTTTCTAGGGGTCGCCCATAGAGGTAACGAATCACACCTCTTTCCAGAATTAATCCAATAAATGCAGTGAAAATAAAGGCGATAATTAACGCCAAAAATATATAAATTTCAAACCAAAACCCGCCCAATTGTTTACAGACATTCTGCACAACAAAAGTTGTATAAGCCCCAAACATCATCAATTCACCATGCGCCATATTAATCACACCCATCAAGCCAAATATAATGGCTAATCCCAAGGCTGCAATTAATAACACAGAACCGATGCTAATACCATTAAATACAGCATCTAAAAAACCTGTTAACATTATTTTTTCACCAAAAGCTATCATACTAATTCGTAATTCATAATTAATCACGAATTACGAATTATCTTGAATTAGGCCTTTTTATATTTTCCGCCCTTCGCCGGATCTGACCAATCACAAGCAAATCCCTTAGTTTCTTTCACAAATTGATTCCAAGGAATTGGTTCAACTGGTGCAGGTGTAGCATAGACGATATCAAACAAACCATCATCTCTCACTTCACCAATCCGCACAACTTTGGATATGTGATGATTAGCATTGACTGTCACCTTTCCTTCAGGTGCATCTATAGTTTGACCATAAGCCGCCGCCCGCACTTTATCTAAATCAGTATTACCAGCTTTTTCTACTGACTGCTTCCATAAATAAACTGCGATATATGCAGCTTCCATTGGGTCATTTGTTACCCGGTCAGCACCATATTCTTTTTTAAAAGCTTCGACAAATTTCTTATTAGCAGGAGTGTCTACCGTTTGGAAGTAATTCCAAGCAGCATAGTGACCTTTCAAATACTCAACCCCAATTGCTTTAACTTCTTCTTCTGCAATACTGACAGACATAGAAGGATATTTATCTGGTGTTAATCCTGCACCCTTTAACTGTTTAAAGAAAGCTACATTGCTATCACCATTTAAGGTGTTATAAATTATCCCACCATTAGGCAAAGCTTGCTTAATTTTACTGATAATTGGTGTAACTTCCGTATTACCTAATGGTAAATAATCTTCACCAACAGTTTTTCCGCCTAAAGCTTCTAATTGGGATTTAATAACGGTGTTAGCGGTACGAGGAAAAACGTAATCTGAGCCTACTAAAAAGAATTCTTTGCCTTTATTTTTTAATAACCAATCAACAGAAGGTTCAATTTGTTGATTTGGTGCTGCACCTGTGTAAAAAATGTTTTTAGAACATTCTTGACCTTCATACTGTACGGGATACCACAGCATATGGTCTTTACTTTCAAAGACTGGCTTCACATTCTTACGGCTAGCTGAAGTCCAACAACCAAACACTACAGCTACTTTATCCTGATCAATCAACTTGGTGGCTTTTTCTCTAAAAGTATCCCAGTTAGAAGCACCATCTTCAACAATGGCTTCAATTTGCTTACCTAAGACACCACCAGCCGCGTTAATTTCTTTGATGGCTAGTTTCTCAGCATCGACAACGCTTTTTTCACTAATAGCCATTGTGCCACTGAGGGAGTGCAGAATCCCTATTTTAATAGTGTCACCACTAGCCGCAGCCACAGGAGAAGCATTGCTACTGGTGGCTGGAGTGTCCGTAGCGGTTGGGGTGTTATTGGCGCAAGCCTTCAGCAAAATGGTGCTACCAATAGTTGCAGAACTATAAATCAAAAACCTACGTCGGTTAAATTGTCTACTCATCGGTTGATTAATTTTCCCTTAATGAATTAGCTATTACAAGCCAGCAGAAAGCTTGACTTGTTTAAACTGAATATTGATTGCTGCCAAGCTCACAAGATTAACTTTTAAACTGTGATATTAGTTCGATTTTTAACCTGCGAAATGTTATATGGTATACAAAAACGGTATTTCATACAACAGAAAATTAATCTTTTTAGATGAAGATTCACAGAAGTTCATGTAATAAATGTTATACTTATAGCAAGAATTGGACAAATCAGCTTGTTGAGGTGTAGCGATCGCAAATACAATTTCTTTTAACTAACGCAGACAATTTCAATGCCATTCTAGAAAAATGAATCCCAAGGAAATATCTCTGCGGCCTGCAAAGGACACAGACGCATGGAAACTGAGTGCTATCCACATTGCTGCTATTAAAGCTCTACCGACAAATTTTTATACTCGTAAAGAACTATTGGCTTGGCGTAATTACCTTGATAAGCCGGATGGTTCTAATATCTTAAGATACCTGAAATTAGAGACTATCAGGGTGGCAATTGAAGATGAGATGATCACAGGATTCGCTAGTTTTATTTTGAATGAACTAATTAGTTTATACGTCCATCCTTATTATCAAGGGCAAGGATTTGGCCGGGCTTTAGTAGAACATTTTTGCGCCGAAGCAACTCAACAAGGTTTTGATAGCGTCATCACAACTGCTAGTCTTTACGCTGAAGGTTTTTATTTGCGTTTAGGATTTATTCCTATTCAAAGAGTACCTCATCACTTAGGACGAGGGTTAGTAGTTCCTGTCACTGAGATGTGTAAAGAGTTGGGAGAGTTCTGTTAGGGTAGCGGGGCGTTGAGCAGCGTAATATCCTTCTTACTTAAAATCTAACAGTATTAAATTATACTATTTAATGTTGCTTTGTGTTTCGCATTACAATTGAGGTTAATATTCTTCCGATAAATTAAATTTTGATTTTCATTTAAAAAACATTAATCCATCATATTTGAGCCAATTTATCTCAATTACAAACTATTTTTCAATGAAATTTAACAATGCCAGCAATTACTGAAAATCAAATAATGATTAAAACTGTCCGTTCTTCTGCTCTAACTCGTACACGTTTGATAGAGGCTGCTTCACAGGTATTTGCTGGCTTGGGTGTTCAAGGAGCAACTACCCGTGAAATAGCTCGTGTAGCGGGTGTGAATGAAGTAACGTTATTTCGCCATTTTTCTAGCAAAGAGCAACTGTTAAAAGCAGTAATTGAAAATGCCCTAGCACTGCAAACCGAAGCCCTCGCTAACCCAGAAGCATGGACACAGGATTTAAGCACTGACTTAAAAAATTATGCTCAGTTGTATAACACCATGCTGGAGGCGCAAGAAGACTTAATTCGTACCTTTATCGGCGAAGCCAAGCGACATCCAGAAGCCGCCAAGCAAGTTATAGAAGAAGCAGCCAAGCCTTTGGGCGAAAAACTGGTAGCTTACTTGCAATCATGTCAAAAACGTGGAACTGTTCGACCTGACATTAATCTATTAGCCGCCGTTGAAATGTTTAGGGGAATGCTATTAGCTGGAATGCTGTGTCGTGATGTTAAACTCCAGCCCCATAGATACAGCAGTGAGCAATATATTGAAACCTGTGTAGATGTTTTTGTAAGGGGGTTATCAATTAAAAATTAAAAATTAAAAATTAAAAATTAAAAATTAAAAAATTGCTGATTTTCCACTCGCTACCCCCATTGAGTGATTCTATTGGGTGAAGAATACAGAACATACTCTTTGTAGTATGATTGTCAGTCTGTGCTACTAAGGGTAGAGGCAATGACACCTCAATTTAAATACACCAAAGCCCAGCAAGAGGATATTCGGCAATTAGGACATATCCTCGAACAGTGTTTTATTATGTCGGCTGGTGACAGTGAAATTTATGCCAACCTTGTTGGTTTAGATAATTTTCGTGTTATCTATCGAGATCAAAAAGTTGCTGGTGGCTTGGTAATTTACTCGATGGGTCAATGGTGGGGTGGTGGGCGTGTACCGATGGCGGGACTGGCGGCGGTGGGTATTGCTCCAGAATACCGTGGGGATGGAGCTGCGATCGCCTTGCTCCAAAATGCTCTCCAGGAAATCCACGCCCAGGATATACCAATTTCGGTTCTCTATCCAGCTACACAACGCCTATACCGCAAAGCCGGCTATGAACAAGCTGGAAGTTACTGCACTTGGGAAATTTCTACACAAAGTATTCAGATACGGGAACAGTCTTTACCAGTGCAACCTGTAGACCCGAAAGATGACGATCTATTTCACAGTCTACATCAGCAACAGGGAAAACTTACTCACGGATATTTAGATCGACATCCCGCAATTTGGCAAGGATTAATTCACACAGAAGCTCAAGAAACTCTCTATACTTACTTGATTGGTGACAAAGACCAACCCCAAGGTTACATCATCTTCACTCAAGAACGTACCAAAGACGCTTCTATTGTGCGAGTTAAAGATTGGGTGATGCTTTCCCCTGATGCAGCACGCACTTTCTGGTCATTTCTGGCCAATCATCGTTCCCAAATTGACAAAGTACGCTGGAAGAGTTCCATTACTGATGCTCTGACATTACTTTTACCAGAGCAAACTGCTAAAATTTGCCAGAGCGATCGCTGGATGCTAAGAATAGTTGATGTGTGCAAAGCCTTGTCCGCCCGTGGTTATCCGCCAGGAGTGGAAGCAGAATTACATTTAGACATACAAGATAACTTGTTAACCAGCAACCAAGGTAAATTTATTCTATCTGTTGCCAATGGTCGAGGTGAAGTCACCAAAGGCGGTAAAGGTGAGTTTAAGCTAAATATTCAAGGATTAGCACCCCTATACTCCAGCTTATTTACACCCCATCAGTTGCAGCTAGCCGGAAAACTAGATGCAACAGCCACAGCACTCACCACCGCTACGCAAATATTTGCCGGTGTCTCTCCCTGGATGATGGATTTCTTTTAATTACGAATTATTATTTATGCACTATAGTTCTGGTCGCTGGCGTTTGGGGCTGGCGTTATCTTTGTTGACTGTTTGCTTGTGGGGCGTTCTACCGATCGCACTCAAGGTAGTATTGCAAACTTTGGACGTTTACACCGTGATTTGGTTTCGCTTTTTGGTGTCCTTTGTTTTGCTGGCTACATATTTAGGGATACGCGGTCAATTACCGCAGTTAGGAAAATTGAGTGCTAATGGTTGGAAATTGTTAGCGATCGCTACTCTGATGTTAGCGGCTAATTACTTTTTGTTTATGCAGGGTTTAGCGTTAACGTCTCCCGCTAACGCTGAGGTGATTATTCAATTAGCTACCCTGTTGTTGGGCTTTGGTGGTTTAGTCGTCTTTCAAGAACGCTATAATTTGCGGCAATGGTTGGGTGTAAGTGTCTTAACTTTAGGTTATGTTCTATTTTTTCGCGCCCAATTCACTAATTTAATTACTTCCTCTAGTACATACATTTTCGGTAGTGGTTTAGTGGTGTTAGGTGCAGTCGTATGGGCAGTCTATGCTTTGGCTCAAAAGCAATTATTACAATCTCTATCTTCTGCCCATATTATGTTAATGATTTATGGCGGGTGTGCTTTATTATTCACTCCCCTAGCTAAGATAGATACAATTATTACACTCAGCAATTTTCATTTAGTAATTTTACTTTTTTGTGGTCTAAATACGCTCATCGCCTATGGTGCTTTTGCGGAATCTTTGGAACATTGGGAAGCCTCCCGTGTCAGTGCTGTATTAGCTTTAGCTCCTATTGTCACTTTAATAGCAGTAGAATTTACATCACTAATTGCACCTAATTTAATCCCTCCAGAACGGCTGACAATTTTAGGTGTATTTGGGGCATTTTTAGTAGTAGGTGGTTCAATTGCGATCGCGCTGAAGAAAAATAGGGGATAGGGGATAGGGGACAGGGGACAGGATAGAAATATCTGTTTCTTTTATTCTTCGTGGGGGACTTCTGTCGGTGGGATGCTCTCAAGGAAATTTAATGTTTAAAGCTACATTAAAATTACTGAGGCAGTGATTTTTAACATTTGTTATGATTATTAGCGTTAGTGTCAAGCATCAGTTTAAGTCTCTTCAAGGGTGAATCTTTTTCTACCTGTGTATCTTCTGAAAAACCACATTTTCATCACGTAATCACCACAAAAAATCATTGAAATTCTGAATTATCAGAATAAGTTTATACAACACAAGCCAATAAATCCAACTCAAATTTAAGGTTTTACGAATTACGTAAAGCCTGCGGCGTAGCTACGCTTAGAGCGTAGCGGGGGGGAGCATCGTTACGAATTACGAATTACGAATTACGAATTACGAATTACGAATTACGAATTACGAATTCTTCCAATCAACTGGGGTGTCAGCACTACTACCAACAATCAGCATTACACCACCAAAACAGTTGAGCAATGAATAGTTTATTGAATAAATGGACTAGCAGCGTGAGCAAACATTCGCTCTTGCTAGTTCTGTCAATACTACTCCCAACATCGGGAGTAAATCATCATGCCATAGCAGCCGAAAGAGTCTATACTTCTTATTCAGGTCTAGAGTTATCTATTTCTGTCGCTACTTTAGAAGTATATGCCAAAACAGGTTTCGTCAATGAAGAATTAGCTATATATCAGCAATATTTACCACCGAAACAGTTTCAAGAATTGCGGCAAATGTTACATACTCCGGTGAAAGTTAGTTCGGTAGTATTGTCGCAATTTTTGTACACGCCCCAAGGAGAATTTTTACTGCGACGGTTGGGGGAGGTAATTCAAAGTAAAACCATAGAAACAGAACCGGAATTAAATGCTTTACGTTCAGCGTTAGTGTTAGCAGCTAGTGAACCAGAAGGGTTAACTTTATTAAATTTATTACGCAAATATCCTACTAACGGTATCTACATTAATTTAGCCCAAAGTCTAACGATCGCTGGGGAATTACAGAAAATCGTTAATAAAACTCACCAAGCGATCGCAGTAGTTACCAAAAAATCTAATCTAGAAGCCTCTAGCATCCACAATACCAAAGGTTTGTCTCAACTACCAGATTTAGCAAATCACGGCAAAATTCCAGCGCAAAAATATACACTCAAGTTTTTTGACTCTGCACGTCATCGCTTATTGTTAACAGATGTTTATCTCCCCCGGATTAAAAAGACTGCGCCTGTAATTGTCATTTCTCATGGTTTGGGTTCAGACAGCAGTAACTTTCAATATTTGGCTACACACCTAGCCTCTCACGGGTTTGCTGTAGTTGTTCCCAATCATCCCAGTAGCGATGCGAAACAAGTGCGGGGTGTAAGTCAACAAGCAAATGAAGTCATATCACCAGAGGAATTTCAAGACCGACCTTTAGATGTAAAATATGTTTTGAATCAACTGGAAATTAGTAACCAGTCTGATGGTGAGTTTAAAGGTAAGCTAAATCTGCAAGAAGTGGGTGTTTTTGGGCAATCTTTAGGAGGCTACACAGCCTTAGCCTTAGCTGGCGGTAAGATTAACTTTGGGCAATTGCAACAAGACTGCAAACCAGAGAAACTGAATAAAACCTGGAATATGTCTGTTTTATTTCAGTGTCGCGCCTTGGGAATAAAAAATAAATCCCTGCTAGATAGCTTACAAGATAAACGAGTCAAAGCTGCGATCGCAGTTAACCCCATCACCAGTTCTATTTTTGGCAAGTCTGGGATTAATCAGATTAAAGTCCCTGTCATGCTGATTGGTAGCAGTGAAGATACTATTGCACCAGCTTTGTATGAGCAAATATTACCCTTTTCTTGGTTAGCTAGTTCCCAAAAATATCTTGCCATGCTTGTGGGTGGAACTCATTTCACCACCATTGGAAATAGTCATCCCAGCAGTAAGCAAGTACCCTTATCTCCAGATTTAGTCGGGGATGCAGTACAAGCACATCGCTACATGAATATTTTGAGTTTACCTTTCTTCCAAACCTATGTAGCTAATAATGCAGAATACGCACCCTATCTGAGTGCAGCTTATGCTAAAACCATTTCTAGCCATTCTCTGGGTTTGAGTATCGTTAAGTCTCTCACCTCTACAGAATTAGCACAAGGTTTAGGTGCTGAACCTAATACCATTTCCCCACAATACTAATGTTCCATAATGTTCGTAGTAAGGGCTGAAGCCCTTATTTTTAAAATTGAAAAGGACTAAAGTCCTTACTACAAACAATTACGAATTATGAGCCTGACTTTTCACGTTATGTGGAAAAGCTAACGCGAAACCTAACCCCCTAACCCCCTTCCCTACTAGGGAAGGGGGAAAAGTT
>NZ_JAYGGZ010000059.1:0-42253 GCF_034931465.1 Anabaena sp. UHCC 0399
TTACTTGGGATAACGGATTAAGTGCAGAATATACCCCAAAACAGTTACAGGCTTGGAACTATAAAAAATCAGAGCCTAAATTTATGTTTGCAAGCCCATTTGCAGTTCACTTGGGGTCTTGGCAACTTTTGGTGATCTTGGCTGGGGGAAGGGTCTTGGCAACTTTTGGTGATCTTGGCTGGGGGAAGGCAGAAGGCAGAGGGCAGAGGGCAGAAGGAAGAAAGGAATAAGTAGTAAATTCAAGCTTTAAGTTTATTTAAGCTTGCAACTAATATACTTTGCATTTCCTCAACTTCATTTAATAGGGGTGTGAAAAGATTTTTCTCGGCTAAATCTACTTCTTTGGCAATAATTAATTGCGTATCTAGTTCTCTCAAAGAACCTAAAGCAATATGTAAAAACTGTATATATTCTGGCTTTGAACGCCTACCATAGCCCTCAGCAATGTTGGATGCTACAGATACAGAAGAACGCCGTATTTGGCTAGTTAAACCATACAATTCTGATTGAGGAAATAGGCGTGTAAATTTATAACAATTGATTGCAAGTTGAACTGCTCTTTGCCAAATGAACTGATTTCTATAGCTCATAACTAGGTTGGAAGTCAGACTTCAGAAGTCAAGAAAAAGTTTGAAGTTCAAGAATTATACCGAAGAAAGGCAGATGGCAGAGGGCAGGAGGCAGAAGGAAGAAAATATATTTTGCTCTCTACCAGAGTGTTTAAAAGTATTTTAATTTCTGAAAAGAAGATAAGAAAATTTATCAAAGAACACATAACATGAGAAAAAATGTATGCTTGTTGAACTCCCTAAATTTATTTATCAGTATTTCCTTCTGCCCTCTGCCTTCTGCCTCCTGCCTTCTCTAGGTTGCTAACAAGAATCGTCGCTCAAGCAGGTCTATCTTGGCGCGTCCATACATCTGCCGCTTTAACATTTTCAGTCGATTAATATGCCCTTCAACTGGGCCGTTACTAACTGACATAGTTACACCCGCCTTCACTGCATCGTAATCTTCACGCAACCGTTTAGCAAAACGGCGAAAAGCAGTCAAATTACTATTGTCTGCCATATTTAGCCACAGTTGAAGTTTTCTTGGCAGTCGCTGGCGCACAATTTGAGCGAAACCTTGAGCTAGCTTGATGGCTTCGGCTAAATCTGGATGTTGTGCTGTTAGCAGTGCAATCAATTCCCCATCTTCTGGCTGTTGCGAATCTGGTCTTTGCAGCACTAGCCATACAGCACGACGAGGCGTGAGACAAAGTTTTTTGGGTTGAGTGACCTTTGGTAAAGACTTAACCGAATACCGTTTTCTTGGCTTGATTGCTTGGACAGTACGGATGCGTCGTGTGTAACGAGCTACAGTATCATAACTGCCTTTGTAACCCTGCTGTTGAATTTCCTTAAACAAAATTAAGCCTTCATGACAACCTTCATTCCAGCGTTTAAGGATATATTCATGGTAAGGAACTAAGATACTTCGACCGAGGCTTCTTCGTCTAGTTGGTTCTGGCAATGTAGGAGTACGTAGATAGCGGAATACACTTGTTACTCCAATCCCCACTTGACGAGCTATAGCTTTTCCACTCCAACCTTGGTGATGTAAATCCCAAACTTGCTGATGGATAGCAAGTCGTCTGGCATGGTTGCGGTCTGCTAATTGTATTGCCTGTTGTTCATGGCTTGGTCGTGGTACTTGCACAACTACAGTACCGTCAGTTTGGATTACTGATGAAAGATTGTATGCTTCATCGACAATTTTGAGAGCTTGATGATGCGTAGCGAAAACTTGGTTCAGTGTTTCAGCTAAATTCTGCAATAAGTGAAAGCGGTCTGCAACGTGAATGGCTTCTGGCGCGCCTTGGCGAATACCACTTTCATAAGTTTTTGACCGATCTCGTGAGACGACTTTGACACCAGGGTGAGCTTTTAACCATTCTGCCAAGGTTTCAGCCTTAGCATCTTTTAGTAGAGCAATTGGTCGTCTGCGTTCCAGGTCAATTAGTGCTGTGCCGTAAGTTTTACATTTACGAAAACAGAAGTCGTCTACTCCAAGAGTATGTGGCGTTACGATTGGTGGTAATGGGATGGAGCGGACTAAATTCAATAGTGTATTGCGAGAAACTTTTATCCCCAATTGCTGCGAGAGTCTTACCCCTGCTGCACCCCCATTAGCTAAAGCAATCGCACTTAGTCGTTGAGCTAAACGTAGAGTTCTTCTCGCCCAAGGTGCGGTTACATTGGTCAGCCTTTCTGCAAAAATGCGTCGTTTACATAAAGTGTTAATGCAAAAAAACTTCCGCACCCTTAACTGTAAGGTAATGCTGTAATCAGCCCAGGGTAAATCTGCTAACTTTCGCTCATAGCGACTATGAATTTTATGAGTTGGTTGGTTACAAACTGGACAATTAACTACTCTAGTGATTGCGGAAACAATCACATTTATCTGAGTTTTTATCTCGTCAAGAATGCAATTTTCAAGTTTCAGGTTTGCTGAATCTGGTAATAGATGACTTAGCACTAACATAACCAAGAGTCGGGCTTATCCCTCAAATGTTTGATGGAGTGAAGTTTGAAGTATCTCAATTCAATTATATCTTTCTTACTTCTGCCTTCTGCCCTCTGCCCTCTGCCTTCCCCCAGCCAAGATTACCAAAAGTTGCCAAGACCCATAATGTGAGCCAGAAATTACCTTGTTTGCGAGCCAGAGCATTTATAATTGCGAGCCGCAACAGATAAGGAGACTTATTCAGTAGGCGAACGCGTAAAAGTCGCCCATCACAAGGAAAAATACTACTCAGATTGGGATTGGGGAATTATTCAGAATATTTCCTCTAAGAAAATTGATGTAAAGATGGGTGGCAAATTCATCATAGCCGTTGATATTGCAGATATCGAAAAGGATTCTACACAATGCAACTCAAACACGCCAGTTTCTTTGCAGGAATTGCAGGATTTGAACTCGGAATCAAAGCAGCCGGAGCTTCGGACATCATCACAACAGAATTATTCATTGAAAACAACCCCGACGCTCAAGCAGTTCTCAGATGCAGATATCCAAGTATCCCAATCCACAGCGACATTACAAACTATTACCCTAAATCGGGACAATTCAACCTCTACACAATTGGATTTCCTTGTACCGGAACATCCATCGCTGGAAATGGTACAGAACTTGACCACCCCGAATCAAAGCTTTGGCTTGAAGCTAGCGTGGTAAAACTTACTAGAGAAGAGCGGAAATCCTGTAATCTTGACCTTGTAGCGAAAGAATGGTGCAAAAACTTGGCAAGAAAAAGTTTAAAACCAGAGGCAACATCCTTTGAAGTACTCGATTGTGTTCAAAAAAAATGCCCCTCGTGCGGTCAAGCAATGTGGAATGAATACAATAATCCTCGACATATAAGAACGTTAAATGGGGTAGTAGAACTACAGCTAAAAATTCGGCGATGTCAAAATAAGTCATGTCTGCGGTATAAAAAAGCATATCGACCAGAGCTTGAAGGGTTGCTTGCTCTACCACATAGCGAATTTGGTTTGGATGTGATTGCTTATATAGGAGCATTACGCTATCAGGAACATAGAAGTGTTCCCCAAATACACGCTCACCTGGAATTAAAAGGTATATGTATAAGGTAAGCGTTCGGTGACGCACCTAATTGACAGATATGACGAGTTACTTTCTTTATGGCTAAAAGACCATAAAAGATTAAAAGCAATAGTGGCTAATCAAGGACGGGTGATATTAGCAATTGATGGGATGCAGCCAGAAATTGGACATGAAGTATTATGGGTAATTCGAGATTGCATATCAGGAGAAATTTTACTAGCTAAAACCTTATTATCATCAAGAAATGAAGATTTGGTGGCGTTATTATTAGAAGTAACTAATACCCTAAATGTACCAATTGATGGCGTTGTTAGTGATGGACAACAATCAATTCGTAAAGCTGTTAAAGTAGCATTGCCTAGTATTGCTCATGGTTTATGTCATTACCATTACCTGAAAGAAGCAATTAAACCCATATATGAGGCGGATCGACATGCAAAAAAGGAATTGAAAAAAAAAGTTAGAGGATTACGAGACATTGAACATCTCGGTATCCAGCAATCATATTAATGCGTCCCTGCCGCCGACCTGATTTGAGGTCGTAAAACCGTTCCCCCACAGGTGAGTAGCCATAGCCATAATTGTCTCGTTCATCCATGCCAGACTCATCAACATAGACCAAGTGAGGGGCTTTTGGGTTCTCCAGTTGTTCTAAGAAAGCTGCACGTTTGGCTTCATCCCGTTGGCAATATCCGTATGTTTTTTTTTACGACTATTACGAATCTTCTGTAATGCCCGGGAAATCGTTCGCTGACTAATCGGAACTTCCCATAACTGTGCCATCTCTGCTTGAGTTTTATCTCCATGTGCTTTAACAAATACCCGAAACTTCTCCCAATCGCTGATTTTGCTGTTCTGTTGGGATGCTTGCCTCGGCTTTGGCTTAATTTCCCCTGTTTCGGCTTTGCGCTGAAACCACAAGTTAATTGTATTGCGACTGATATTAAACAGTTGGCTCGCCTCACTTTTCTTGAGACCATCCAACTCAATCGCTTGCATTACTTTTTGCCGGAAGTCATTACTGTAAGGTTTAGCCATTGAAATCGGGTAGTCCGAAAGTCATCATTATACTCTACGTCCTAACTTGGCTGGCTATAGCTATACCAATGAAGATAAGGATTTGGTGACTATTATTGAAGATTATTGTTCGGCAGTCCGTAGTTCTATAACCAATGATGGTCATCCACCGCTAGAGGCATCTGGATTAAAGTTACAAGAAAATTTGACTTTGATAGAACAAAGCTTAGAACGGATGGAAAAAAGAAGTGCTTTACCACCACCTTTAGTCAACCTAAAACACCTGATAGCTAAGGGATTATCTGCGACTGCATCTTTATTTTCACCTGTGAGGGTTGCATATCAGTGGGTTGATAAAGCTAGTAATATTCTCAATAATAAAATAGGTCTTGATGCTGCTGGTGTCAAACAAAGTTATCATCAACTGTTGACAGAAATGTGCCAACAAAAGCAGAAAGCGGGTACCCTGAACACTGCAATCGATAACTTTATAAAAACCACCCGCAGCTACTGGTCTGGACTTTTTCATTGTTATGAAATCGAAGATTTTCCTAGAACTAATAATGACTTAGAACACGCTTTTGGTATGCTGCGTCATCATCAACGCCGTTGTACTGGTCGTAAGGTTGCCCCCTCATCCCTCGTTATTCGTGGTTCTGTCAAACTTGCCTGTGCAATCGCTACTAAACTTCATTCTTTTACCGCATCTGATTTAGCACAAGTTGATATTCATACTTGGCTCGAATTACGCTCTCAATTGCAAAAACACCACAAAGCCAGAATTGAACAATATCGATTTCGCAGAGACCCCAAGGGTTACTTGGCTAATTTAGAGAGTCGTCTTCTCTAGTAAGTTTTACCACACTAGATTATTTCCTTAACTTCCAAAAGTTTTCGATTCACTGACTTACTTCAGTTGGAATTATCATCTTCTATCAGTGCCTTTAATTGAGTTAAGAGCTTTTCTACCTTTGTCTTCTTTTTCGGGTCATCCCAAACTTGAGATTTTTTTAAGCGGCGAAAGGTTTCATCAGCTAGGTCTTTTAATGATGAAGTCTCTGGTTGAGATTGCTGCTCAATTTCTTTAATCTTGCGCTTGATTTCACTCAGTGAGAGATTGTATGCGATCGCATCTTCTAAGAGTTCTTTCCTTGTCTGGTCATTTTTAATTCGTGCGATCGCTCGTGCTTTGGTGTATTCGATTTGTCCAGAACGCAGCACTTCTAAAACGTCTTCGGGCAGTTTCAATAAGGGGAGGCGGTTACTAACAAAAGATTCCCACCCCATCAGCCCTAACTCACTAAATATTGCCTTAATAGACTCAGCTTGGGGTTGAATGATAACGTTATCATTCAATCTTTGAACATCATTTTGCATTCGATAAAATAAGGAAATTACCTCATTTTGGGCGCATTCTAGCCGCAGTGCCACTAGCTGCAAAATGCCTTCTGTTTCTTCTACTGGGTTGAGGTCTTCCCGTTGCAGGTTTTCGACTAAGGCAATGGCAACGGCTTCTGAATCTGTTAATTCACGAATAGTAACAGGGACTTCCACTAATCCTACAGATTGCGCTGCCCGATAGCGTCTTTCTCCGGCTACTAATTCATATTGTCCTGGTTGATTTTGTATTGGTCGAATGAGCAGATTTTCTAAAATACCATGCTGCTTTACCGATTGAATTAGTTGCTCCATCTTGATTGGGTCAAAGTAGCGTCGCGGCTGCTGAGAGGGCAAAGTAATAGCAGATAAAGCCACTGTTGCTGTTGGCTGCTGTGAATCACTTGGCGGCTCGGTGTTTTCAAATACAAAATCCTTGAGTTCCCGCCTTTTATTGGACATTTAGCACCTCCAAAGCTTCTTGAAACAGTGCCTCATAATCGGCTGCGGCTTCGGTGGCTGCTTTACCTGACATTTGAAATACTGTACACCCCTGACCAGGAGCATCAGCAATGCACTGTTTTTGATAGATAGCAGCTTTCATTAAATGAGTTCCCGTGGCACTGAGGGCAACTCTTGCTTCTCGCTCTAACACTGTGCCTTTGGTGGCTCTACTTAAAAATAAAGCCGCTTTGGGATAACCAGAGCGTAGTTCAGTGGCGTGTTTGATAAAACGTAAAATCTTATGACTACTGTGTAAGTCTAACCCAGAAGCTTGGCAGGGAACTAAAGCCAAGTCACAACGAGCCAGTATTGCTTTTGTGGTTTCTGAAAGTGAGCCAGGGGCATCGATGACCAAGGCTGAATATTGGGTGGCTAATTCAGGAATTTTTTCAAACAAATCTTCTGGGTCTTGGATAACTTGATAAGCTAGACCCAAAGACTTAGCCCAGACAGAACTACTTTGTTGGGCATCGGCATCAACCATCAGTGTTTTTTGGCGTTGACTTAGCCAATACGCCAGATGAACAGCAGCAGTTGATTTGCCTACGCCTCCTTTTTGATTGGTAAAGGCGACAATCATGATGGTGAATACTTTGCTTAGGGACTTGCCGCGAGGTTGCCAGCATGGTCATTATCCACCAATTGTCCCGCTTCGTACATTATTTATATGGTGAATAATATTTTTTCATATTTACTTGTATAGTTTAAAGCTAAATATTGTTAAATGTTTAACTTTAAAAGGGGTTACAAGTGCATACAGGGAAATTATTTAGAACTTTTGCGAAATTGCTAATGCCCAGGTGGTAGTAACTATCAGAGTGCTTAATTATAAATAACTTCTATAAATAACCAGGGGAATATAACCCCACAAAAGCCCAGTCATAATAACTGGGTTTTTTGGTGGAGGTACAATAGATAATGCAGCGCAATCGGCATAGACGGTTTCTACGACGGGCTGCGCCTACCCATCCAGCCGTTCTCTTGGAAACTCTTGCTGGTATCAAACCAATGGAAAAGTTAATCCACCAGGGAGGTACTGCCCCTCCTGTTGCCGCGTTATCAGCACGGTGCTTCACTTTTTAGCCTCTGGTGGAAAGCGGAAGATGGAGGAATCGAACCCCTGGGTTTTACCCCACCCCGGTTTTCAAAACCGGTTGCCGACCATTTAGCGGCATCTTCCTTAAAGGGGTGTCTGACGGGACTTGTAGACGTGAAGCGGCTTCTCGTTCGCGTTAGCGTCTCCGAAGGAGAAGAGTACCCGTTATGGCTGGTTTCACAAACCAGTGCCGCGACCGCTTTGGCTAGCTCCATAGGAGCGGCTACGCCAACAGACACCAAAAGTGGAATCAAGGGGATTTGAACCCCTAGCCTTCCGCTTGCAAGGCGGATGCTCTAGCCAGTTGAGCTATGACCCCAGACAGCAGGAGTGGTAGGATTTGAACCTACATAAAACCGTTTAGAAGACGGTTGCCTCATCCATTAGGCGACACTCCCATAAATTGATACCCCTGACAGGATTTGAACCTGTAGAAAACCCGGTTTAAGCGGGCTACGTCTGCCAATTGCGTCACAGGGGTTTGATTTGGTGGGCTGTGTAGGGGTTGAACCTACGCACTTCTGCTTAAGAGGCAGCTGCTCTGCCAACTGAGCTAACAGCCCAAGGTGGGTCGCCAGAGACTCGAACTCTGATCACTCCGCTTAAAAGGCGGGAACTCTAGCCATTGAGCTAACGACCCATGAATCCGAGTGGTAGGATTTGTAGCTTGCTTCTGCGGAGCAGTACCTACGACCGCCTGTTCCCAAAACAGGAGTGCTGCCAAGCTACACCACACCCGGATAATACTGCTGGTGGGAGTTGAACCCACAACCTCTGGTTTCTAAGACCAGCA
The DNA here is from genome assembly GCF_034931465.1 of Anabaena sp. UHCC 0399. NCBI lineage: Bacteria > Bacillati > Cyanobacteriota > Cyanophyceae > Nostocales > Nostocaceae > Anabaena > Anabaena sp. UHCC 0399. The sequence continues at coordinate 8,397 of NZ_JAYGGZ010000059.1, forward strand.
CCTCTTCCAGTTGGGTTACAGCAGCATAATTTGGTACTCCTGGTGGGATTTGTAGCTTGCTTCTGCGGAGCAGTACCTACGACCGCCTGTTTTTGAGACAGCCGCCTCTTCCAATTGGGCTACAGGAGCGTAATTTGGCTGCCCCACCAGGATTTGAACCTGGAATCTCCTACTTCAAAGGTAGGGATGTTGCCAGTTACACCACAGGGCAATAAATGGCTGCCGAGGGAGGGTTTGAACCTACACACTCCTGTTTCAGAGACAGGTGACTCTACCAATTCGTCCACTCGGCAATGAATGGCTGCCCCAGTAGGACTCGAACCTACAACCCCCGCGTTAACAGCGCGTCGCTCTGCCATTGAGCTATGAGGCAATGTGCCAGTCCCCCAGGTCAGAATCGAACTGACGACCTTCTGTTCTTCAGACAGACGCTACTACCAACTGAGCTACCAGGGGATAAGGCGAGAACGGAAGGACTTGAACCTTCACTTTTCGGTTTCGTAGACCGATGTGTTATCCAGTTACACCACGTTCTCAGGCGGAGAGAGAGGGAGTTGAACCCACAGTGAGATGATGAATCTCACGACTGTTTAGCAAACAGCTTGCTCTGCCAATAGCAATCTCTCCAGAATGGGTCGAGTAGGATTTGAACCTACAACGCGAACGCGGCTGTTTTACAGACAGTTACCTACGCCAATAGGTGAGCCGACCCATAAGGCAGTGCTGACGGGGCTTGAACCCGCAATCTCCTGCTTGAAAGACAGGTGGCTTTACCAATTTGCCTACAGCACCATATATGCCATGTAAGTTGAAAAAGCTGTTGATTCATAAACAGGAATTGAACCTGCATAGACTGTTTAAGAGACAGTTGCCTTACCATTAGGCGAGTATGTAAGCTTTTTCGGTCAGGACACGGCAACGCTAAAGACTTGGATTTGAACCCTGACCAAAGGTTTTGGAGACCCTGGTGCTGCCGTTACACCATCTGTGCATTTGGTCGCAGTGGTGGGAGTTGAACCCGCATCAACCAAGTTATGAGCTTGGGGCTTTGCCATTAAGCTACACTGCAATACTTGGAGTCCAGGGTGGGATTTCAACCCACGATTGTCGGTGTTGCAAGCCGATGCCTTAAACACTTGGCGACCTGGACGCAATGTTGCACGGGGATGATGGGATTTGTAGCTTGCTTCTGCGAAGCAGTACCCACGGCTTCCTGTTCGACAGACAGGCACTCGCTTACCAACTGAGTTACACCCCCACATTAAGTGGCAATTATTTAATTTTCATGGTTCTGATAGTGTTTGCTCTGTGCCTTTTTGGGAGGCTCTTTTGCTTCACTACATTTATACTACATAAATACTACAAAGGTGTCAAGGGCATACTACAAACTTTTTTTAGAGGTGAGAGGGCAAGGGTTACTTAATAGCTGTATTGCCCTCTGTGATTGAGTTTGAGTAAATTACTCAGCTTCAGTCAGGCGTTGTGCATTCCAAAACTGTTCTGCGAATGCTACTGCTGGGTGAATTGGGGCTTTGGGCTTGGTTTTTAGTACCATTCCAGCTTCATGTGGCAAGCGATCGCTCTTGTTCTGGTTACACTTTTCACACGCAGTTACAACGTTGTCCCAGGTATGCTGTCCACCTTTGGAGCGGGGAATTACATGGTCAAGCGTTAAATGCTTGGTGCTACCGCAGTATTGGCAGGTGTGGTTGTCTCGCTTCAAAACCTCACGACGGGTTACAGGCGGGACTTTCCAATGCCGTTCAGGATTGCCAATGGTCAAGCGAATGTGTTCTGGTACTTGTAGTACGATACTGGGTGAGCGAACTTCCCACTGTTTTGTAGTACCAAAATTCAACGATTCTGCTTGACCTGTAACTAATAGCACGATTGCGCGTTTAATGTTGATGCGTGCTAGTGGTAGGTAGTTCTTAGAGAAGACTACAACTGAATTTTGTAATATGTGTGGTTGCTGAAAAGGTGGTTGAGCTTCCATCAGTTAATTCACTCCTAAAAAAATAACCCCCGCCTCTGAGATTCAGGAGCGGGGGTCAGGTCGTTGATACTTTTTGCCCTATATCGGTGCTATGAGACATTTGCACCTCCCGCTTTGGATAAGTTGGTCTAGATTCAGCCAACAGGCTAACGCTCCCAAAATGCCAACACTTACAGATTTATCTGTAATGAACAGATACATTCCCTCAAACGCAAATAGCGCGAATACTCTGCCTAAACCCTTGTTGGGTCGGCAATGTGTTGCGCTACTAATGGTTGAGGAGAATCTGCTGATCATTGAATGTTTGTAGTATTTGTAATTCAGACTAATTTCAATAATACACTTGTAGTATGCTTTTGTCTACTGCACAGATGTGGGGGAAAGTCTAACGAGCGATCGCAGTCTCAGACCGGATCGCCTTTTTTCCTCTAAGAAAGTTTACCATCGGTCAATTTCAGCGCATTCTAATTCCAGGATAGAAGCTTGAGCCATTGCTCATCCATCAACAGCAAAAAACCCCGGCGAAACTAACCGAGGTTGATAGGAGAAGTCCGAATTACGATGAGATACAGCGATACCAAAGTCTAAAAATCTTAGCTAACACTTAAAGCAACCAAAACTAGAGTAGTGACAATTAAGGTAGCGAACACACTCTGTATCATGTATTTGCGTTGTTCCCAAATTGCGGGGTACTCAGCATAGTACATCTGGGGTTCAGTTGCATAGTTATTGAGAACGCCGTCTTCGTTAATGGTGGTATACATAATCTTTTCCTGTATTTGTTACTTTATGTAAACTAATTTAACAATATTGTTACAAAGTGTCAATACAACTTGACAAACAATAGTAGATGACTGTAATCAGAACCACTTATGTTGGGGATTTTCTTAGAGGAAAAAAGCGATATCTACGATAAGCTCCGCTAACGCCTATGCAGGTGTGATGAGCTACGCTCCACGCCCAGGTGATCGCTTCTTTAGATAAAGATGAGACATTGCCAAAATTTAAGCTTTTTTTTAGTAAAAAGCCCCCAAAATTTGACTGAAATAAGCACTATTGCTGACTGAGTATTAATCTGATACTTGTATCAATAATTGTTGTAAGTCAATTAAAATTTTCCCAATTAAAAATTTCCGGCGGCGACTACCAAAAATTGCTAAGTCACTGAACTAACTACTTAAGATTTACAACCACGCAAACATAGCAGGCAAACAAAAAAGAGGAGATAAAGTATGTCCCAAATGCTAAATCGTCGTCGATTTCTTCAGGCATCGGCGGCGGCGGCAGCCAGCGTAGGTGTATCCGCGCTTCGCACTGCTGCTGGTGGTGTTGACGAGTATGTTGAGGCGATAGTGATTGGTAGTGGTTTTGGCGGTGCAGTCGCATCATTGCGCCTTGGTCAAGCAGGAATCGAAACAATCGTACTGGAACGAGGACGACGATGGCAAATTACTGATGCAGGCGATACCTTCTCTACAACAGATAACCCAGATGGTCGTGCTGCGTGGCTGAGTTCCACTACGGTTTTACCCCCACCAGTTCCAGAAATCCCCATTGATGTATTTACTGGCGTTCTTGATATTAAGAGAGGTAATGGTATCAATGTATATCGAGGCGCAGGTGTTGGGGGTGGTTCGCTTGTTTACGGAGCTATCACTTATCAACCGACAGAAGAACTATTCTACAAAGTCTTTCCCCGTACTATTAAATACTCTGAACTAGATCGAGTTTATTATCCACGAGTGCGTTCCATCCTCAAGGCATCTCCTATCCCAGACGATATTTTACAAACTGAGTATTATTTGGCCAGCCGTATTCTTCAAGAGCAAGCAGCCAAAGCTGGTTTGAATACACGCAAGATTGACGCAGCCATTGATTGGGATATTGTTCGTCAGGAAATTGCGGGTAAAAAGGTTGCTTCAATTATTAATGGTCAAGTTTATTACGGTACAAATAGTGGTGCTAAAAACAGCTTAGATCGCAACTACCTCAGTATGGCAGAGGCGACTGGTAACGTTGACATTCGACCTCTACATATAGTTACTACGATTGGGGAAGCAGAACGTGGGCGTTATCGAGTTGTTTGCAATCAAATCAACGAGCAAGGAGTTGTACTTGTCCAAAAATCCTTTGTTTGTCGCTATCTATTTTTAGCGGCGGGTTCGATTGGCACTACTGAATTATTGCTGCGTGCTAAAACCAATCGTACTTTGCGCCGACTAAATAATCAGGTAGGAAAGTTTTGGGGAACGAATTCCGATTCAAGCACTGCAATGATTAATGCTGGCCAGACGAATCCAACACCGGGGAATCCAGGTGTAATCGCAGTCGAGCATCTCGACAACCCTATTGCCCCAGTAATACTTGAAGCATTTCACGGACTTCCTTTTGTACCACAAGGTATTCTTCCTGTTCTTGGTCAGGGAATTTCCCAGCCAGAGGGCAATCTTACCTACAATCGTGCTACTCAGTTAGCGGATTTGTTCTGGCCTAACAACTCTGCCGATAGTCAAAGAAATACTCAGGCTCTCCTGTATACTCTCCAACGGCTCAACCAAGCTAATGGTACAAGTCTTGCTGCACCGCCTGACTACAGTTTTACAGCACATCCCCTTGGTGGTGCAACAGTTGGACGAGTGTGCAACAGTCATGGACAGGTGCTTGGTTATTCTAACTTGTTTGTTGTTGATGGTTCATTCATTCCCGGTTCAACAGCCTGCTCTAATCCGTCGCTTACTATTGCTGCTCTAGCAGAACGGAGTATGGATCAATTTCTCAACCGGATTCCTAGACGTAGAAAAATATAACTTGGGGATTCAACCCTAGAGCGATTGCCTCCGGCACTGCGCTCCGCGCAATCACCTGGGCGTGGAGCGTAGCTCAATCTCTACGAGAGGCTGCGCCAACGTCTCCGGCGGGCGGTTACGCCATCGCCCCCACAACCAGAGCGTAGGCGATCACCTGGGCGTGGAGCGTAGCTCATCGCCTTGCCGGAGGCATCGCCTTTTCCTCTAAGAAAATTGTTTAGTTAAGTGCAGCCATAATTGCAGTTTCTATCTAATGTAATGTTTTCTCCTATACAAAGCCTGTTGCTGCATTGATTTTGTTTAAATACTTGGATACTTGAGTATCTGCATACTCGCAAAGTCCGCAGCAACCACACAAGCACTTCTTGACACTCTCACCACTAAATGCTTTGCATTGTAGTGGGAGATTCTTGCTTCAATGGGTTTGTCTAGTTTTGAAGCATCTCTGACTCAAAACCCCGTCCAGATTCCCCTCCACAAGCATCTGTTTAAAGTTCACCGACTGCCCGACGGCAAACTAAAAAATACTTATTCTCATGTATCGTTATCTCATTGACAACATTCGACCCCCCGGTATTCCGGTATTTCCTTTTGGTGATGCGAGTTATCTGGCGAGAAACACCAATCTTGGCTCACTGGGCGCATCTGGGCGCATTGCCATGATTATTTTATCATGCTTGATTCCTAAAATGTCTCCCTGCGGTCGGTTTTACACTGGTCGCAATTCATCATCCCGTTAAGTCGTAAGACTTAACGGGATGATGAATTGCGACATTCAAGATAGTTATTTGTTGGTATTGAACACCTCATCCCCAAAATCTTCTGCGCCACCACTTCAGGAACGCTCATTACCGATAAGCGATTTCCTTTTCTCACCACCATTAGTTCTTCGGGGTTAAATTCTTCTTTGAGCGTTGATAGCAAGATAGGTTGGTCAAAAATTTCCACGAATTCCACTACAACTGTTTGCCAACGTGGGGATTCAGGACTTGATTTTGGATCAAAGTAAATACTATTTAGGTCAAACTGGGTGGGGTCAGCGATGCCCGTTTTCACTACACGCATTAGCCCAGCAATCCCAGGAGGATTGGTGTTGGAGTGATAGAAAAAAGCTAAATCTCCTGGCTGCATTTGGCGCAGAAAGTTACGAGCTTGATAATTACGAACACCGTCCCAAATAGTCTCACGCTGCTGTTGAAGATCAGTAATGCTAAATACTTCTGGTTCTGACTTCATGAGCCAATAATTCATCGCCATTTTCAGTTTTCAGCCCTCATCCTCTGACTTATACTCTAGCCCTTCCTCACCAGGAGTCATCTTTTGAGCAGTGCCATTAAGAATTTGCTCCCACATCTCATCAAAGGTGATACCCCGCTTTTTAGCTAGATATTCCACCCGCTCTTTAATTAGCTTGTCGCGTTCCTGAAGCTTGGCACATAGCAATGATTGTGCCTGGACAACCTTAGTACGACCATTTACCCATGAATCCACATGGAGTAAATCATTGTAATACTCGCCTAGTGCGGGAACTGCTAACCTTTCATCTTTTCTGGGCATTTCATCCTTTCTGGGCAAACCTACTGCATTCATATTGCTACCTAAGTGCTTCTATTTTTCCAAATCTGCCCCAGAATTGGGACAAAAAAGGATTAATAAATATATTGTCCCAATATTGACCCAATATTGGGACAAATGCGCCCAAAATTGATAGGATGCAGAAGTACACAAAAAACTGCTTCAGTTGGCCAGCCAAAGCCATTAAAATATGCTTAAATTCAAGTCAAAAATTATTGCCATAGGGACAAGCTTAGTTCTATCTGGTACTGCCTTACCACCGCGCCCAGTGAGCGCGAATCCTGCGGTACTTGCACCCGCCGCTTTTTGTGCAGGCACGGCTGGGGTGGGATGTGTGTTAGTTGGGGTTGCTATTGTAGGTGGCACTGCTTACTATATTTGGCAATCCAGCAACGGGAAGCATTATGCAGCCGATGCCAATGGACAAATCAACAATTCCGAAAGATTGGTTGGTACAGCCAAGCCTTTGCAGAGTAAAGCTATTTCTGGGATAGAGGCAGCAAAACTAGGGGATGCTCACTGGGCTAATACTATCGCCGACTGTTACAAGATTGGTAAAAAGCTAGGTAAAACACTCAAGAGAAGTCACCTTGCAGTTGGTGGTGGATACTGGTGTATTTTTCCTGGAGAAACAACAAGTTTTGGAGATAACAGATGAACCTACAAGAATTAGAACAGTTCAACGAGTTAAGAGGCGACACACTTTTAACATCCATCCAGACTTTTCCTAGCTTCAATGCACCAGGATATGAACTTACGGGAGGAATGGAAATTTGTGCTGGAGTCGATGATGCGATCGCTGAGATTGAATCTATAGTGTGGACTGCTGGTTATAGAAACAACCCTGAACACGAATGGAAGCTGGTTAGCTATGAGGTGTTTGTACCTCAAAAGATGGTTTTAGTTGGCAATGGTAATATGCCGTCATGCGAAACTGTACCAGTTCATAATGCTGTCATCTACTGCTATTACAGTCCGGTAAACCCAGAAGTAATTAACCAGTTGATCCAACAAAACCAACCTTGGGTTATAGACAAGAGTAATAGGTGACGTACTCCACACACTCCCCTTCTCTGCGAGACGCTACGCGAACGGGTGAGTGTGGGCTTCTCAACGACTCCTCTATGAGGACATTAATTGAGCTTTAAGACCGTGCGCCCCACGGTTCTTTATGTTTATAGCCGCGTTTAAATCCCTACAAATACTTGTATGACAAATAGGACAGTTGTGTATTCTTTGAGATAACGATTTTTTAACTTTGTGACCACAGTTAGAACATTCTTGGCTTGTACCGTTGGGATTCACAGTGATTACTTTTAAACCAGCATTTATGCCTTCGGCACGCTACGCGAACGGCTTTGTTTGAAAGTATGGTTACAAACTGTCCCCATCCAGCATCATTGATACTTTTAGCCAGTCTTGTTTTAGCTAGTCCTTTTATATTCAACTTTTCTACAGCTACAACATCATACTTATCTAGCAATGTTTTGGCTGTTTTGAAGTGAAAATCTTTCCGAGTGTCAGCAACTTTTTTATGCTGTTTCCCCAGTTTTTGAATAGCTTTTTTACGACGATTAGAGCCTTTTTTACGCCTTGAAACCTTGCGTTGTGCTGACTTTAGTCTACGTTCAGCTTTGCGTAGATATTTAGGTGCAGCAACTCTATAGCAATCAGAGGCTACATAAAAATCAATTAAGCCAACGTCAATACCAACAATATTGTCAGGATTGAAATCAGGTTTAACAGTTGGCACTGTTTTATCGTCAAGACTTAGCGTCACATAATACCCGCCTGCTTTTTTAGTGACAGACACAGTTTTAATATCAAACCTATCGGGTATTTGACGATGTAGAATTACTTTAACGTCTCCAATTTTCGACAGAGTAATTTTATTGTTAGCAAAGTGGTGATGTTTAAATTGGGTGTAAGTAAAAGTTTTATATTGCCCTTTACCCTTGAACCTAGGTCTACCAGACTTCTTACCATTAACATCACCTTTTAAGCATCTGTCAAAAGCTAGTTCAACTTTTTTAGGGACTTCTTGCAATACTTGAGAGTGAATCTCTTTATACCAAGGTCTATCTACTTTGAGTTGAACTAGAGAGGCTTTTTGATTGTAGTAATTAGGCTGTTCTTTGAATTCTGGTAGATGACAAATTAACGGACATCTATCAATAGGACAGCGATTCATTTCATACCAGTCAAACCTTTGAGCAAGTAAATAATTATATTGATGACGCAACATTTCTAGAGTTTTATCTATTTTTCCTGCTTGCTCTTTAGTTGGCTTGATTTTGTATTGGTATGATATCTTCATTGCTTTATCCTTACTTTCGACCTGTTTATACATTAGCATAAATGTAACGACATTGTACTGGCATTTATGAAAAATAAAACATTGAATTTAAGGATATCTGAGCGCAGATTGAATAAACTACGGTTATATGCGAGTCAGAACGATAAAACCATGACTCATATAATTGAAGACTTTATAGACTCGCTCAAAGTTAAAAATGGTGATTCCGACGCGGGAGTACCCGCTAACGCTTCGCTATCATCGACCCCACTCCCTAATCAACCTAGCGGTTGATAGTGGTCGGAGGTCAATTCGTCACCACCCCACCATTCATCCCACGCTGCACTTTCCTGCGGAACGCTAACGCGAACGTGTCAGTCGTGGGGCTTCTGTCGGTTAAAGCTAAAATTAAGATTCTCTTGCTGTGCTGCACCCAATAAATATGGCAATTTTTCAATGTCCCTCCAGTCATGTCGGTTTTAGGCTAAAGCTGGGGGGATATGTTTGTCACTGTGCCGATTGATTTCCTACCTTAGTAGATAAACTAGCGATCGCCTGGGCGTGGAGCGTAGCTCATCGCCTGTTGAGCAATTACTTCCTCTAAGAAAATAGTTTGATAAAACAGGAGTAGATTTTGTTCTGCCATTAATGACAACCACCAAGATCCATTTAGTTGTAGGCATTCAGCACACAACTCTATTGGTATATTGGTATATTACACAGAGGTTGATTGCTGGCAGTTCCGGTTGATTAGTCCCAGTGGTGCAGTGTTTGGTGAGCGCAAACTTTACTACACTCCTGAAACAGCAGAAAAAGCAGGGCGTGAGTGGATAGGTCAGGAAAGCTGAAGAGGTGCAATCGCACCTCTTCAGCCCCGAACGATGCCCAGCCAGAAATGTACTTTTCTTTTACTGGTTTTCACGAATTAAAACTTAGCGTAGATGAAGAGTCGGGTATAGGGGTGTGATGTATTTAGGGAATGGGGTCAAATGAGCATCCGTGCAGAAAGTTACGCTAAGGCTGTAACCCTTACTGGATAAGCATTCTGAAAATCGATATTTTTCGCAATTCTCGATGTATCAATTAACCTATAGATTATTTGGTGCAACGATTTAATACGACACAGCAAGGGTTTGAAGCTCCTAAATTTCTGAGACTTTAATTGGTACAGTCTTATCAGTGGCGATCGCCGCATTGAAAGTGGCTCATCAATTCCTTAGCGTAACTTTCGGAATCACTGCTCATTTCACCCCGGAATGGAGAAAACTGTGAACAAGTTCTTGGGGTGCGCTCACCCTTGTCACAAACGACTCCGAATAACCACCGTCGTGGGTGGTTTGACCTCAGCCCCTGCTGCAATTATTGCCAATTCTGCTGGGAGAAGTTTGGACTCTGGACTCAATTGAGATAGTCTGGACTCTTTATTGTTGATGTTTTTCTTGCTGTTCTTCATTTTTTTGTGAATGGTATTGAGTGTATGTTTTGGGGTTTAATTCCCTCACTCACTACATACGACAGTCAAGATGTTTGATGCACTATCCGTTTTTTAGCGCGAACGCACCTATCGGGATAAACACACGAAGAGCGATCACCTACGGTGGAGCGTAGCTCAATCTCTACGAGAGGCTGCGCCAACGCCTCCGGCGGGCGGTTACGCCATCGCTTTCTATCTAAGCAGGTGTTTTCCCTCAAAACCTCGGTAACACTGTACCTGTCCCTGCGTCTTTTTTTGTGCGGACATAAGCCTTGGTTGTATCGGTTTTACTATGCCCCAACTGGTTTTGCACCTCAAAAACATTTTTATGCTCGACTGCTCTTGTCGCGTGAGAATGCCTGAGCCAGTGACAAGAAAACTTCACCTTCGCCACCTCAGATATATCCTGAATCAATCTTTTAATCGCCCGATCGCTCAACGGCAACCCCCGCTTTTTCGGGTCAGGCGACATATTGGGGAACACTGGCATCTTGTCACTAGCCATCCCCCGATACTTCTTGAAAACGAGCGAAGTCTGATGGTCTAACCCAATCTCGCGGTACTTGCCACCTTTGCCTCGAAACTTAAGCGTATAGTATCCCCGGTTTCTATCCTCTGGTATCGGGTCGGGATACCACTGGAAATTATGCCAATATAACCCCGGATAATCTTCCTTGGGTAGCCTTGGTTCATCACCTGGAACTGTTACTCTACCAACTTCACCAACTCGCATCCCACTATAAAAAAGCAAATTAAAAACTAGCCAATGCTTACCCCCCAACTGCACAGCAGCATCAGCTAGCTTCTTCATTTCCCAATCTTCTAGATAACGTTCAGCTTTGGGTAAATTACTGAAATTGTCGTAATTAATGGTACTAGCTATATTCCGCAAAAAATAACCAACATTCTCCCCACTCCCGTAACTCCAGAGAGATCGCAACATCAGCACTTGGTTAGATTTAGTATAAGGGGAAACCTCACCCCAAAAAGCAACAAATTCGAGTAACTTTGGTTGCTGTAGCAATCTTAAATCGGGTATGCCTTCACTTCGTACCCAATCGAGTAATTTTTGACCAAATCGATAGTATTTTCGCTTAGTTTGCTCCCGGTTTTGACTGCCAGCCCAAGCTAAGATTAGCTCCTCGTCGTCACCAACAGCAGGGGTGCGGTAATAATATTGCCGGATTACCTCCTCCACCAATTGAGGGGTTACTTGCTGTGAAGTATTTGGCGTTACCATTTTCCCTGGATTGGCAGGAAGAATTTCTACAGAGCTAACCTCAATATTAGTAACATCCATTGGGGAAACAAGAATTACGCGACCATAAACATCTAACTTCCTGGAAGTGCGCTTTCAGGAAGCTTATATTTTATTCTAGAGCTTAAGTGGATGTGCTGGTATGAAGAGAACGCTTAAACCTTCGCTTTAGCTTTGGGGTTTGTGGTAATAAATGAGTAATGAGTAATGAGTAAACACCTGAATCTATGGCAAAAACTCAACCAACGACAGCAAGCCACCCTCACCGCTATCTACCACGCTGACCAATCGACGGAGGCAGCACAAAAAGAAGCTTGGCTATTAGGTTCACCCAGAGAATCTGCTGCTGTGTGGCGGAATCTGCAATATTATTTTGAACCCACAAGCCATGAAACTTTATTGCATAGGTTGCTGAGAAAGGCTGGTGTAGTTGATCAAGGACTAGGTTCAACTTTGCGAGTGCTGGAAGGATACAACTTAATCCAATGTAATTATGACGGCAGTGAACTAATTTCTATTAAGCTGACCACAACTGGACGTGCTGTTGTGCGTGCGGGGTTAGGTGAATCAGCACCCAAAAAACCACCCAAGGGACAGTTAAAACCAAGGCAGTGGGCAGCATTGGTCACTGCCTATCTTTCAGGTGAGAACGGAATAGACAGTGGTGCAAGCTTGGGTGATTACGCTGGGTTTAGTTGGCGGTGGACTTGGTTAAGACTGGTAGATTATTACGGAACAGACAATGGCCTAGTTAAAGAAGTAGGCTACTGGAACAAAAACGGTCAACACTCAACCAAGCTGGTTGTTACTCAGGTGGGGATGGAGTTTTACCGTCAGCAGTGGGAACATTACCACGCTCTTTACCCAGATGTGAATGCCCCTATTCCTGAGTAGTAGGTCATGCTGCTCTTAAGCCTTAGACACAACTCATTCTTATGTTGAATGCTCCTTTATTAAACCCTATTGGGGAGACTATTTGTTGATTAATCAATCTCAGTCACTAGCCATTGCCACTCGGTGACTACAGATTGGGGAATATTTAGAACCAATGGCTTTTCGCCTTTAACTGGTACATAAAGAAGAAGGGCATCGGTGGTTGGCAGTTTGGGTAAAACATCAGTTAAGTTATATTCCCCTACATTGGGGGCTGGTGCAGTTATGGCGTAAGCGTCGGATGCACTTAACAATTTTCCTGATGTTGCCTCAATTTCTAATGGTTGGGGGTGGGCAATTTCAACTACACCAGGAAACGCCACTAAACGTAACCTTAAATCTCGAACTGGATTGTTGTAATTTTGTTTGAACAGTAGCACCTGCCAAGCGTAACCTTGTTTATCTTTAATCGATACTTGGGAGTGGTAGCGCAAAACGCCAGGGGAGTCATGATGTTGTCGCAGCAGTGCAACTGCTGGTTTTACACTCCATCCACAAAAAGTCAACGCTATCAGGATTACCAGGACGCAACGCCAGAAATATTGGGTAAATTTTCGCTTCAAATAACACATCTTTTTAGTACATAAATACTATTAAAATTATTGTTTCACTGGATGGTAAAGTTCAGTTCTAGCGTCCCATTCCCACCCCACACTCATGGGGTCACGGTGACGCGACCAACTAATAAATTCTTTGGGGCTTAGTTTCTCTGTTTCTACAATCAGGCTTTGGGGACTAACAGCCAGTCTTTGAGCTAAACTTTCATTTGTCCTGGGTAACAGTTCAACTTGGGGTTGTTGGTGTGAGTACACTTGTCTGCGCGGTCTGTTGTTGTTGCTGTTATATCTCCCAGAGCTAATAGCCCTCTCCATCTGCTCCAGCTTCTTGGTGATTGTATCTAGTTTAGTTTCTAGATTGGATTCCAATTTCTCCAGTTTCTCCTCCAATTTGCCTGAGTTATTGATATCAATACTGCTATCAAACTGGGCTATCAATTCCTCTAAGGCTTGCAACAAGGCAATTGTATGCCCTTGACGGTGCAACTTGGATAGTTGGCGTACTGCTGGAATTAAGGCAGTAGGCACACGAATCATTTCACTTGGTGGGGTTTTTAGGTCAGTCATTTGATATCAAATTTGATAGCAATAAACTGATGATAGATGAAAAGGGAACGCCTACACCCACAACTATTTTCTTAGAGGAAAAGTGAGCGAGCAGCTACGATCCGCCGAAAGAGCGATGGCGTAACCGCCCAGCGTAGCTGCTCGCCGCTCACTAGAATTTTCTTAGAGGAAACTTAAGCAATAGGGGGAGCGATTGCTTGAGGAGCAGAAATTTTATATTAAACTGGCAGTTGACATAGAACGCCGTATACTGGCTGGTAGCGGTGAAAAGTTACCTTCTCTGTGGACACCAACTTACTAAGACAACGGATGCTCCTGTTCTTCTTCTTCAACTTTTTCTGCTGCTCATCTTTCTTCTTGAAGATTGTCTTGCTTGAGAGCTTTCCGAGCTAATTTTACATAGGTTTTAACAGTCAACGGCGGCATATTTAGATCATCAGCGATCGCCTGGAGTGATTCTCCCATTTCTCGACGAGCCAAAACAGTTGCCCAGGTAGCGGCGATTTTATCAGTGCGATCGCCACCCTTGCGTTTGCGTTGTGCTGTAAATAACTCTGTCAATTCTTCGATCCGCTCTGCCAACATATTCTCCAACAACTGAGCCGATGTAGTTGGCTTTTGTTCTAACCAGTCTAAACGTGTTTGCCCTAAACCAAATGTCGTTTTATGTCCTGTACCGCAATAGGGAGCTAACTGCACCAAAGCATAAAATAACTGGGTAAAGTCTGCATTAGCTAACCCTGCCCGGCTCAAACCTAAAGACATTGCACCTGTAAAACCTGTGACTGACCCCCGCTTCCCTGCTGCTACTTTCTCTGACTGCAAACGATGTTGATGAATGATCACGTTTTCATCTATCCATTGCAGAAAACTCTCTTGATCCACTGGCATATTTGAAAAGTCGTTCCATCGCCGCAAGTAACTATGAAACAGATTTTCTGGTACTGGCAGAGGGAAATGATGACCTTTACGCCGAAAACTGGTGGGTGAAACAAAGCTTAGATTGACTAATGATGGTTGCTTTGATGTTTGCAATAAATGTGCATAAGTTGTTGGTGCATGAGCGATACTCACCTGTGTTATCTGTAGAGGTGTGCCACTTAACTCAATAGTTTTTGGTAAGTTCGTCAACCATTCTTTGAGGAACAATGCCACTTTTTGAGACAGTGCATTGATATGCCAGTGGTAGGTTTGCTTGGCTTCTAACCTTAATTGCTTGCCACTAGGTAGCAGTTGTCCTTCTAATGCTGAGATATTGAAGGGTTTTTCTGATTCTCCATCATGAAGATAGGCTGAAAGGCCTGGGTCAACTTGCTGCACTTGATGCAGAAACCAAGCATGAAGTCCGATTGTGTACTGTGAGTAGAGAGAAGCTGAGTCAGTTGCCTCCAGATCAAACACCAAGCCTACCAATTCTGTCTCATCTGCCCAAGTGGGTATTGAGGATGTTGGCACTGATTTGGCTTGAGGCTTGCGTTTGGGCGTTGTGGCTGCTCTTGGCATCGCTTGGGTTGACTCAATATGTGTTGAATATTTTAGGCGATTTCATCCCCCTATGGGGAATTTTCTGGTAGGTTTTGGGGAATTGGGCGATCGCTTGTTTCCGTTCTTGAGCAGAGTCAGCCAAATATGTGCAATCAATAACTAATACCTATCAAGAGCGAAAACTTGTATCTACTTTCTGGGTAATCTCTGCTCGCTCTACCTTTACCAAGTTGTCTCTTGCCGCCATAGTGATATACAGAGTAATTCCACAATCAACTGCTGCCATAACCAATGCTGCCGATAGAGTTTTAGTCCCCCCAGTGTAATCAGCCATAATTTCATTACTTGGATCTACCTGCAAATCACGGATGAAAGTGTGAACCTTGGGGTAGCACTCACTTAAATCGTCCGGGTTTTGTACCAGAATTAAATCTCGTTCTTTTTGAAAGCGATCGCCCAGTCCTAACTGCGTAGGGATATTGGGTAATCTTTCAAGAACTTCTGCACCTCGACGCAGTTCACAAGGGGTTCCTTCTCCGATAACTTGCGATTTGCTACCTTTTTCACCATCGGAGGCGATAAAGATTACGCGATCAGGTTGTAAGCTGCGGATGGCTGTGATGATGGGTTGGAAAGAACCGCCGACGGTGATGAGGAGGATTTTGGACATGGGAGTTAATTTTTATTAATTGTCTTGCAATGATTATGCTCGTAAATTAGTTTACAAAATCCATACGCATGAAGGGAGAATATTTTTGCCGCTCAGTATTAGGATTGACCGTAACTGTACTGGCATAGTTAGAACCTTCTTGGTCTTCACGAATAGCCCTCCATACTAACATACGCCAGCCTTCTGTTGATACTAAATAGCGGTCAGTAGTTCTACCAGGTTTGAGCCAGTACAACCCATTTCCTACATTAATATGTTTTGCTATCTCAAGAGCTTCTTTAGAAGTGGCAACTCGTAATAAATAACGGAAAGGATCGCAGTCATCTAATTGTGCTAGATTATCAAAACAATCTTTAATGGCTTTTTGCGATAGAAAAGGAACTAACACAGAAGGACTACGCATTTCATCAAGGAACAAAAAACCTACAGCAGAAAGAGTTACCTGTGCATCGGAGAAGTCAACTAGTGGTTCAAGCATTTTTCTTTCTGCATAAAGAACTCTCTCTTCCCATTCTGCTGTGGAAATTGCTGTTTCGCGCTCAATTTTTTCAAATAAATTTCTATAGGCTTCAAATTGCGATCGCTTAAATTCTACAGGAAGCGGTGGTAATTCAAGTAATGTAGTTGACTGCTCAAATATATAATCACACTTAATTCCTTTCAACATACCGAGTAAAACTGTGTAAGGGACTAGTGCTTTAAATCCTCCGGTTGGATTTAGGATAATGTTATTCACGTCATACTTATCAACTTCTCTGAGAATAAGCCTGACAAATTCAACAACACCTTTTGTTCGGAAAAGTTCAGCATTGTTAACTTGAAGTCCTGACACTTTTTCGGTTTTGACATATATGCCATTCCAGTAATAGTTCAGATATTTCTCAACTGCAAGAGCGCAGCAATATCCATCATTTGTACTTGATGCTAGTAAAATTATTTTGTCTTTACTAGTAATGCCAATCCTAACAAGAGAGTGAATTTCAGCAGATAATTTATTTTTTAAGTTTTCTCCTTCCGGGGAGATATCACGAAAAGTATTAAATACTTGTTCTGCTGCGTACTCGATACTTATTTCATCCTTAACTTTTTGCTGATTAACCCAATTAGTTAAATCTGCTGGTTTAACTCCTAAATTTCTTGCAGCACTGGTTCCCACAGAACATATAATTGTCTTCACTATATTAAAATCTCCTAACAATTTTTTGTATAAATTATTTGCTTAGATACTTTGAGTCTGTCCCATGCCCAAGCGCGTCTTAATTCCTGTCCCTGCAAATAGAGCATACTGGACTAATAAATTCGCCACATTTGCTAATAAAGGGTCAGCACGGCTAAATATTTGCAGTGTCACATCACCTACAAAGCCATTGACATAACCTCTTTGTAATTGCCAACTGCGAGTTTTAATATTGTGATATTTGAGGAAAATTGCATTAGTTAAATAAGCAATTAATTCATCATCACCTAAATAAACAGGGGCAAAATTATTCCAGCGTTCCAACCAACTACGAAACATTAATGTTGGTATTGGAATAGGTAAGGTAACACCGCCTTGAGCGAAAGCTGTGGGTGTAATAAATTTAAATTTAAACTGTCTTATTGGTTCAGGTTCGTTTGCTACTAAATTTGTATAGAGTTTTTCATAACTTGTAATTTGATCATCACGGTTAATAATATTGAATTTAGCACCGAGAAATTCGAGGGATTCGTTTAGATTTAACAATGATAAGGCTTTACTAGATGATTCTTTCAATCCGCATAGCGATAGTTGGTAAAATTCTTGGGGGTGAAAAGTTAAAAAATCGTATGAAGTTGTATGCAATCCGCAGATTCCTGAAAATGATGTTGAGGGTATTACTTCACTACCTAGCTCTAATTCTATTTTATGGTGTAACAGTTTAACAAGTTCTAAATTATAAGAACGTGGTAAAACTGTCGGTTCAGATACACTTAATGTCCAAGTTGAATTAATTAGCATAATTTACAAAGTTTTAAATTTAACCCATCCTGGCACAAACTTAATTTCGCCGTTGGGATTAACTACAGTACGCCGAGATTTGGGTGCTTCAAATTGTGGTGCTTTTAATCCGCAAGTGTCGCGGATATCTGCTCGTAATTCATCATCAAATAATAAACCTACCGTTGTTCCTGTCATCCCGCTACCCCAACCTAATCGCATACTAAAGGGACAGTCTTCGGGTTCATAAAATTGGCGAATGTAATTAAAATCTAAGTTTATTCCTGCTGCACGGGGATTATTTTTGATATCGTTCCAGTAATCATGTTCGTAATCCCATTGTTCTTGGCTAAATTCCTGGCAGATTTGGATAAGTTCGTCTAGATTGTGAAATGGTAATTTCATTCCTTGTTTGTGTCGGAACCAAGAGAGCATTTCTGTATCGAGTGTCAGGGTAAATGTTGTCTGGATATTTCGTACCATTTCAACATAAAGAGATGCTCTATATTTTGCGAGATAATCTGGAAAGCGACTGGATACTATGACTTCGGCTACAATGGGTAAGTTAATAGGGATTGATTGTCCTTTTTTAGTATTAATCTTACCTTCAATTAGAGGAGCGCAATCACTGACGCTCAACGCTCTGAGAAAATCTGTGTTTTGACTACTACCGTTATATCTTTTATCTTGATATATAAGAGTGTACTCTGAGAATAGAGTATCCATAAAAAGGTCGTCATCGGCAGATTTTTGCTTGTGTTTATTACCGAGTTCTCCTAATCTGCTGCGTAATTTTTTTTCGATTTCGCTCACTTTTTGATTTTTAGGTACGTTGTAGCGATCGCCATGTTTGAGCAAGTAATATGCGATCGCAGTTCTAATCGCCCCTTTAATCGACGAACCGGGTATATATAGCTGTCCCATCCCATTGCGAATCATTGGACGCAAATCGGTGATGCAATCATCTGTCAGCTTTTGGCTAATGGCGTTTTTAGGGAAAATTAACTCTCCGTTTGCATCAATCGTACTCCACCACTGTTCCCCAAACGCATCTTTTAGTAGGTTGTCTATATCTCGGCGATCGCTAATTGCTTGGATGTAGTCATTGAGATATCTACCACCTTTCTTATGAAGGGCTTTAGCAAGGGCTTCTTGGTTGGGAAGATAAACTTTTTTCGATGTTTGCACGTATTCAAATGGGTTTAACCTCGATACAGACGAACCAATATGCAAGATAGGGCTAGTTATCTGTATCTTTTTTGAATCGTAAACTTCGGGTTTTTCGAGGGCAATAGAGGCAAGCATTTTAGATTTGTACTTTGATAGGAAGACTTAAACCGATACCACTACGATATATTTTGTGTGCTTTAAATTCACTGGGGGTTACATCGGCTAGTTTTCCCGGTGGTTCAATTGGAAACACCGAACCTTCTACAAACATCCTTACCATCTGGCGGCGAATATTTCCATCAGAAAACCATCCACCCCGTTCTTGTACTTCGTAGTTGCTGTGGGAGTTGTCTATAATTAATCGCTTAAGGATAGATTCATCATCATCCCAAAATAAGCTAATCAAGCATTGATAAGCGGATTTCTCTAAAGGTTTGACGACATTTTCCCAACTAGGGGAAGCATCTTTTAAATCCAACCATTCAGCTTGGAATAGTCCCGCACCGCTTGAACGTTCTCCCCCAATTCCTTGTTCCCCCAATAAATCCAGTGCTGCTTTCAATTCTGCGATAAGTTGTGCATTGTTATCCTCGAAATATACTAAGAAATACAGGCCGGATAAGCTTTTAATACCGCTACCATTTTGCTCCCAATCGAATTGTACGTATCCCGTATGGTAAAAATTGGTGGCGCTAGTTGTTCTATCTATGGCAACTTTAGGTAGTTTATGATTTTTGAATGCTTCTTTATAATCAAACGTACCTGCTTGTTTGAGTTTGCCTTTAGCGTTTCCTTTGGTTTTATCAATCAAGTCTTGAGCATCTTCTGTTGTAAAGCCTTCTCCCTGATACCAGCGATGCCAAATATCAAGCGGTAAATAATTAAGAGATTTGTAGGTTTTAAAGAACGCTAAATCATCTTTTTGACTATCCAAATTGCCACCATGCGGGTAATTAGTTGGAAATTTCAGGGGGCGGGGAAGGTAGAAAATAGTGTTATTTTTGGTATTATTTTTGCACTCGCGGTAGATAAAGGTCGAACTTATTCGCATCGGGGGCCTAGGTTGAAGAAACTTTGCCAACAATTCTTCAACTGGTTTTTTCCCAAACAATCGCGCGTGATTACTTACCCAAGCACTAAATAAAGTATCCGAACGCACTCGTTCTTTTGACTCTTCCATACCAATACCCAACTCCCCGAAATGGACGCTTGACCGTCCAAAGTTAAGTTTGACAAGTTGCCATTTACCCATATTTAGCTTCCTGGTAATCGCTGTTGGATATTTTTGCTTAATCCGGTAAAGTTATCTAAAAGTTCTTGAATGTTATTAGGAGATGGAAATTTTTCTATCCCTGAATCATTGCTAGGAGTATTTGTAATTCGACGGTAATACTCCAAATCGTGGTAAAAGAAATTGAATTGTTTAAATTCAACTTTGCCGTAACCTCTAGAACCGTGACCCCCCAAAGCATCGTCTTCAAGGATTGCTAGGGCGATCGCAATATTTTTTAAATCTTCAATGGCTTGTTCAGAGTCTTCGACGGTGTAAACAAGTTCAAACTCGAATATCGAACCTGCGGGGACGCGCTCAAATTGCCGAGGATTAGCGGCTGCGGTAACGCGATCAATACCGTTTTCAAATTTCCATTCGGTCATAAATAGACCCGTGTCTACTTTTTTGAGTTGTTCGGCTGATTGGGATGATAAATGAGAATCGCGGACAATTAAGCGTGCTGGGCAGTTGCGTCCTTTGACTTTGATGTATTCCCCAACTGTTTCTCCAGCGTTTAATTGACTGTTAGCGTTTTCAACAAACCTACCCGTGCGACCATTATTAGCCCAAGCAATGTATCTGCGTTGAACATTTGGTACGCGCTCCAATCCTTGAGATGCAACTATATCTGTATCTATCCAACAATTGTTACCTCCTGTGGAACCAAATAATCGAGAAACTAAACAAGTGGAAGCGCCTTGGTAACGAATTAAGAGTCCATCAACTTCGGTAAATCCATCTACTAAATCATCACTTTCATAGCGATAAGTATTACTACCACTGGGACGATTGAGAGGCTTATTTGTTAACCTTTCTGTAATCGCACGTAATTTACCTTTGATAGAAGAACCGGGAAGATAAGGATACTGCGTTAAAGGGTCGCGGATAACTGGTTTATCAAGTCCACCGATATCAAGATTTTCACCACCTCCACCAATATGTAAGCCTGTTTTGACTTCGATTTGGCTTTTGAGCGTAAATTTACCAAGTAAGGGTTTTTGTTCGAGGGATGCGGGCATAATTATTTTCCACCTTCGGCTTTATGATAGGCAATGATTGATTCGATTAATTGAACGAGGCGTTCAAAATCTTTTGTGCTTTCAACTTTATCAATTGCTACTGAAATTACTTCCTCTAAAGGTTTAGCAGAACGCTGGCGAGCTGCTGCATAAGCGAGTTTTGGTTTGAGCAGGACGACATCAGCCTCTATTTTTGCAAAAATCAATTTGTCTTTCTTTTCATCAGCTTGTTTTTGGATGTTTTGGAGTTTAACATTAGAATTATTCTCTGCAATATTTTTGTCTTTGTTAATTTCTTCCTTTTCTTTTTCTGCCTGTCTTTGAATACTTTCTAATTCTTCTTGCAGACTCTTGTCCTCATCTTGTTGTGCAAGTAGAGCTTTAATTTGATTAATGGCATCTAGAAATTTACGAACTTGGTTGGTTTCCAAGCGCTGTTGTTTGAGGTAAGGGCCAAATTTCTCGGCGTGCTTAACTAAATCACGGATAGGATAAGTTTTTAGCCCATCTTTTAATCCTTTGATAGTTGTAGTTATTTGCTCAACAATTGGTTTCTGAATATCAGGTTGTGACATATTTTAAGACTTACGATTTAGTAGTTCAATCCAAGTTGCGATCGCTCGAAAGTAAGGAGCATTGTAAGGGTTTTTCAAAGAAGTACGAAATTTTTCATCTTTTAACACATCTTGCGGTAATCTTGCTAATGTATATGCTATTTTAGGAAGATGTAAATAATAACGCGTTTCTATTGCATTATTTGATTTCTTGTCTTCAATTTTATTTAAAGCTTGGTCTTGAACTTGTGCTGTAATCAATAGATTACGAACGAAGTTACGGGAAATATCTTTTCCTATTTCCTGACGTTCTAATCTATCGACAAAAGGTAATATACCCCAAAGAGATGGAGTCTCTTCTTGATTAAGGTATCCAATAATCTTATTTTGTACCTCATCCTTTTCATCTAAATACTTAAGATTTTCATTTCGCACTTCATTATTTTTATCCAAATCATTTTTTACTTCAATTCCCAACCATTCATCCCATTTAAATACTTGGTTAAATAAGCCCAAGCTATCACGTCCGTTATTTTTCGCTTTACCTTCTGCATCTCCTGATTCTTCGGCTGCTTGATAAAGGGGAAATTTTGGTTCAGCAATACTAACACCTGCTGAAAGTGTAATATCTGGATTATGCCCTGTATAGGCACGAAAGCATTGGTAAATATCGAAGGAAAAATCAACAATTTCATTCCAAGCACCACTAACAAACAAATCGTCTCCTCCAGCATAGATAAACAGTATATTTTTACCCTTGTCTTCGGATGATGCTTTATCTTTATTATTGGGTAAATGCTTAGTACCTTCAGAAATATTACCTTCACGATTAGCAGCTAAACTATTTAGGTATACTTTAAAAAAGTAACTCATCTGCCTTGATAACCCAGCTAATCTTGCTAATGTTTGATTAGCTCCTAAACCCTTAGCGAAAATTTGCCCCAATCTATCAACATCCATTCGTAAGTAACCGACTCGTTTGATACCGTAGGAAATATCTGCCATTTCTTCAGCACGCATAAAGCGATTTTCGTCTTTCACCGTTTTGCCATAATTACCAAGGAGAATCGGCGCACAATTACGAAAACTACGGAATTTATAATGGTCTAAATCCCAATCATTAACTAATAAAACATTATCGGCATTCGAGTCTACTTGTTTCCAATAGCTGAATAACTGATAACAAACGTTTATTTCACTGAGTCCATCGCTTGCAGGTAGTTGAAACCAAAGCTTATCTTCCTCATCTTCCTGTTCACCTGTTACCTGTTGTGGTTGCGATCGCACAATAGCATCAACACGAAATAGCTTCCCTCCCAATCCGAACATAGTGCGACACGTACTACAAGCCATTGCTGCACCCGGTTCTTCATTTAGCGGTTTTAAAACCTCTTCGTCATCACGATGGCAGACTTTGCAAGGAGTATGAGCGTAATATGGTTTGGTTAACGCGACAATATCATCAATGCGATCGCCAAATTTACGGGCTTTATAGACTGCAAGTTGTTTGGTAGCTTCTGACCAATGATTGCTAAATTCGACATTACCTATATCTGCAATAGGAAATTTATTTGAACTATTGAGAGCAAGATAAATTTTTCCTTGAAATTTATCTCGCAACCATTGGTTAAACTGCAACCGAACTTCCTTAACAGTCTTTTTTGTATCTTCATTACCTGGAGCAAGTATATATATATTGCCCCCACCAGCGTATATAACATTTGTACGAGGAAGCTTTAAATGCGTTAAAATTTGAGCTACAACTTCCTCTGTAACTAATTCTAAATAAAAGCTGCGCGCCCGCAATGATTTGAGCGCACCATCAGAAGATATGGTGTAAATAAAGTTCTGAATCCCAGATAAATCACCAGCTACAATCCTGAGTTCTGCTGCTTTTTGAGCATCTGCATAAACTATCGCCGCCGCAACTGCTGCTGTTGTTTTTGCTATATCAACTAATGCCACATTCTCTTCACCATAGCTGATGAAAGAGCCAAATTTTTCTAGAATTAATGTCAGTAGTGAAAGATTTTCCCAGTCTTGCGGACTGTTCTGTAAAAAACCTATTTCCTCGTGAATCTTCTTTTGTAAAGCTTTCAGTTCAGTTGTTGGTTTTTCGAGTAGAGGATAAGGAATGGTAGGGTCTTGAGCTTCAATCTCTCGCGGTCGCCAAAAATATTGTTTATCTTGTCCTGATGACGGCTCTAGCTTTACAGAGTCAAATAATAACCTTAACGGTTTGGGAGTGCGATCGCTCGGCCATTGCAAATACTTTTTTGCTTCTTGAATAGCTTCGGAATCATTAGGTCTACTTAACTGCAAGCCTGCCCAGTTAGCTAAATCTGATACTGCTTGCTGAATGACTATTAAAGCTTCTTGATGTGACGGATTTTGTGAACTTGTCATGATAAATAGAGACTAGATCAATATACTTTTTAAGTTATTTAGCTTTTGAAGTTAAAAATAGACTTGACAGACTTAAGTAGACTTTCTGGCACACCTTTTGTTTTTCCCCGCACCCAAAGGCCACTTGTAATTTCTAAATGTGGTTCTGACTGATGCACTTGTTCTATCTCCGACAAGCTACTGTGAATTACTGCTACAGGGATTAAATTTCCTCGATCTCGACAAAATTCATGCCATACACCTATCGCTTCTGGTTTAGAACTAATAATCAAGTAGTGGGTGCAAGCCTCTAGAATTGGCAGTTTTTCTGGCTGTACCATTCCCCCTACATCGACAATCACCAAAGACTTCTGCCGACGCAGTTCTAGTATTGCTTGAGCATGATAGGGAAAAAACCGTTCTGTTAACTTACCCTTATTGCGTAGTTTGAAGGCTTCGATTTCCTCGTCTGTCGTCGTCTCGGTGTCTAACTCCAAAACATAGTTACCTTCTCCATCCCAGTGAGCGCGTTGCAGGTAAATATCAGGATGCTCAAATAATAAAGCTTGAAATAAAGCATGAGATAGTACGCTTTTACCACTGTCTGGCGGGCCTACGACCATCAACGCCGGACATAACCCAGTCTCAACATTTCTTTTTTCTTGAGCAAGCCCATGATTTTGTCGCCCATTTGGTGGACTCACGGGAATTACCTGACCAATATAGACTTGATGTGAGTTCGTTGCAGATACGACTGCACCCAGGCGAGGATCATAGCAAGCTACCCAAGCTGTAGGATGGAGTGCGTGGGTTAAATAAGAATAAAGCCACATGGGTGCGCGACCAGAAATGACCACACCACCTGTAGTATCAATACCAGAGGGCAGTTCTAGGTTTTTGAGATCCTGTGGTTCTATGACGCGATCGCTTGTGGTCAATTCAATCGATAGCACTTGATACTTTAAATTTTGTATAAGCAGCGATTCACTTAGGTGTAGACGCAGAGATATAATAATGTCCTCCCCAAATCTTTAGTAATATTCGTTTCTCTGCCATTCTGTCATACTGAGTAGAAGATGGGTCTTCTACTAAACTTGATATGATTACACAGAGGATGAATAAAAACTCTGGCTTTTCTTTAATTTAATCAAATAACAGCTATTATGTATGAATTTTCACAGTTTAACAGCTTTTTTAGGTATATATAAATGCTTTATGTTACGTAACATTAAATACTTTTATCTCTAGAGAAAGTTAAAACGTAGTCTAAAATTGAGTTCATCAGTTAGGTTTTAAATTTGACTAAAGAATTTTATTTATTGCCTACACCACAAATATTACAATTGCTGGCCGCCGGACAATTGGCAAATCGGCTAGTGCGATCGCTGCGGTTATTGGTGCTGATCAATAAACTCTATGGCAGTCACACCGATTGGAGAGACAAACTACCTACAATTTTTACCTACTCAGAGTTACGCGATCGCTTATTTGCCTATCGTCACCCCAAAAGCGATAGATTAAATTCTCGACAGATTACAATGCAGTGTAGCGATCGCAATTGTATTTGTCATCAAGCTTTCGCAGAAATTGTCTTTGAGCAGAACTTCCAGCAGTCTGAAACTCAATGGCAAGCTGAGATTATCTTGCTGACTGGAATTGAGCAACAAGAGTTACAAGCGGTACTGCAAGAACGTCCCTTTGCTACAGTGCATCGTTCTATCCGCGATGACTTAAAACAATTGGTGCAGCTAGGGTGGTTAGATGCAGGTGGTTCAGGAAAGTATAAATATTTGACAGGGGAAGAATTGCCCACAATTGCCATTCAAGTAGAAACCGCCTCTACATTAGCAACTCCAAACAGCCAACATAGTTTGTCTGACCTTTCTGAACAACAGACTTGGGAACTGCTACGAGTTTTAGAATCAATCTCTTTTATTCAACCAAATCTGTCATTAATTATCAGTAAGTTATGGGAGCGCATCACAGATAATTCTTTACCAGGTAGGTTATATGACCAAGACCCCCACCAAAGAATTTTCTTGCACCTGGACTATATTCTTTCCCCGCCCATGCAAGACCGTGTAGATAACTACCAAGAACAGATAGAAGAACTTTGGCGTAAACCCCCTGGTGGTGTTGTGCAGTTTGACTATTGGATTGCAGCCCAAGAAAAGAAAGTCAAAGTTACTGTCTACCCAGTATGTCTGCATTACTGGCGACGTGCCAAATACTTGAGTGCTTATGGAGTAGACCCCTATGGAAATATAGCATGGCACAATTATCGGTTGGATCGGATTGCTGGCATTGGCACAGCCTCTCGTAGAGATCAGTTAAAAATTTTGCCTTGGGGCGACCCTCTTGTTCCACAAGAATTAAAGCAGATGTGGCGGACAGGAGATTTACCCACACCAGAATATATTGCTAAAGAGTTGAAAGCGGCTTGGGGTTTTAATTTCTATTTCAAAAAAGAATTGTTGCTCCTCCGTTTTTCAGTAAATTTTGCTAAGTGGTATGTAGATAACACTACTAGACATCCTACCTTTCGTGAGGTTTTATATGACGAATTACCACAGTTGATTACTCAAAATGTTAGGAATTCACAAGAGAGGCAACAATTATTAGAAATTATTAGAAAATCTCCTCCACAAGATATCTATTACACAGCTTGGATACGTGCTGGTGACATCAATGTTTATATGCGTTTGCGAGAATGGCGACCAAATGGTGAAGTTATTGCTCCACTCTCTATTCGTCAACAAATGATTTCAGAAGCAATACAAGAATTAGAAAATTATCAACATTAACTAAAATGCTTACACCTAAAAATAACAACAATTCTCAGCTAGAAAATCTATTTTCACCCCGTTCTCCAGTAGATTTCTTAGGATTTGCAGTAGTAGGAGTAATTATAAATTTACTCTCTGGTGCTGAACCTCTGGGATTTGTAGGAGTAGCGGCTTTATTTGTTTATTGGTTTTGGGTGGACTATCGTCGAACTAAAAAGTTATCTAAACAGTTGGGATTATCTGTTGATAGTAAAGAACCTGCCAAGGGTGCTAAAGGATTGATTCTTTTACTCAGTCCTTACTCACCTCGTCAACCATCATTGAAAGATGAAACACAACTTAAACCATTAGTGGAATATATTCTCACGACACCTATTGAAAAGTTACAACTTGCAGATTTTGAAGCTATTGACTTATTTAACTCCAATCTTTTCCCGCAAATCAAAGCTGTAGAATATCATGTCAAAGAAGGGAATTTACGTGATGTTTGGTTAATTAGTTCTAAAAGCTATGATTTGGTCAAAGGTTCGGAAATTACTGCTCAAATTTTTTCCCAATATTTAATTTTTGAATATGGCCAACGTTTGGAAGTTAAGACTGAGGGTTATTGTGTGGAGGATTGGAACTACAAAAAGCTTTGGCTGATTGCAGATAATATTTTCCTGGAATCAGATTATAAAGATGAGGCTGTAGTTGCTGACATCACTGGTGGAACTAAAATGATGTCTGTAGCATTAGCTATGGCTTGTGCATTGCCAAAACGACGGATGCAATATATGGATGCTCAACGTGACTGGCAAGGTCATCCATTACCTGTTGGTGAAATCAAACCTATAGGTATTGATGTTGCTCCAATTATTCATGGTAATAACAATTAAATAAAACCGTTCATTTGTAGGAATTTGTAGCGAGCTATCCTACAATTCCTACCACACTTAATATATTAATAGTTGATGCGATCTAAATCAAATTGAGCATATTCACTATCATTACATGGAATCATCAGTGTTGCATCGCCGTCACTTGCCAAAATACGATTGATTTGGCGTAAAAAATCAGGTGTGTTTAGATAATCTAATGAAAATCGTTGACCATTTACTTTCATAGGGATCATTCCAATTCGTCCTAGTATTTCAGCCCTTGTTAACTCTGCACGACGAAGTTCAACTGGCAATTCTAAGCGTTGCCTAGCACCACTTTGCAATATGACTGAAATTTTTTGTTCTTGACGCTTCTTTTCTTGTTCTTCTTTATGCAATGAACTCTGAATTGTGCGGATTTCATCTAATATTTTATTAGGAAGACCACTATCATCACCTAATAAAAATATTCGATTAATTAAAAAGAACAGTATGCCAACTGCTAGCATCTCTGAAGCTAGATTTATTGTGATAGATTTTATAGTTTCTTGAGGAATTTGATCACCGATAAAACTCAGAATTATTGACAAAGCTAGTAACAGACAATATACAGCTAACTCGTAGCGTTTGAGTTTACGTTTATCCATCAAATTCACGGTTTACTCCTAACAAAATTCCCACACTGTATGTCTCAGCAACACTCTTTGAAAACTGAGTCTTCATCTAAATTATTACTAGCTCAAATTATTGAGAATTGATGGCTCTTGTACTCTCCTTAAAAGCCTAATCAGTAGGCTTTTAGCGCGGTTTAGTGTAATAATCAGGTTTTGGCGATCGCCTGACCCCGCTAAAAATTTGCGTATTATTTGGTCACAAATAATACTTTTTACTTCATTTGGAAACTTAATATTAACTTTTCAAGCTGCTGTTTTCATGACCGTGATGATATCAAATCATGCTTGACTCTTCAAGCGACTTGGCGAATTTAAGTATAAATCTTCACAATGTCACACTGTCAACATAGACTTATCACACCCCCCATAATAAAAATCTCCAGAGAACATAAAGCTCTACTGGAGATAAAAAATATATGTAATACCACTTCATCAGATATCGCTTGATATATCTCTCAATATTAGAGAAATCTAGTTATTACCAAGCATAAATGTCAAACCAATTCGCAATTAAATCAGTGGGGGCTTGTACCCTGAGTGAACCAATTGACAATTACGTCCGCAATTGCGAATTGCGAATTGCGAATTGTTTGGGTCAGTGGCATTAATCAAAACGTAGGTGATAGGAAATTAGTCAACTCAAAGCATCCTTTTTAGATGAATTTTGCACTCCTTGCACATCAAAAATAATCGCAAAATCGACATCTTTGATGGAATTATTCAGCACTTGTGAGTAAGCAACTGCATCATCGCGGCGACGAAATCGTGCAACAACAATTGCTTTTTGGTTCTTTTTAGCCAGGTTATCAACTGGCGATGAGACACCTGTGTTATCCAATTGCTGCTTATTAGATAAAACACGAATAATGCACCACGGATGTAATTGCTCATAATAGTTCATAAAACTACCTCACAAAAGCTGGTAATTAATTCATCTAAAAATCAGCTTTTAAGTTGACTTTCATCACAGTAGGTAAAAAATATGAAACAAGACAGAGCAAGGTGATATTGACAAGATGAATATTTTGTGGATTACTTCAAATCAAGTTGCGTATTGTCAAAATTCAACCAATGCAAAACCTGTTCGGGAATCTCCTCAAAATGTTCCAGAAAGAAATCCATCAAAGCTAAATGGAGTAAATCGTTATGGGTGGGATAGCGTCGATTAGAGCCATTTCTAAACCAGCCTCGAACGGTTGAATCAGAACGGGAACATATCAAGGCAATTAGCTCATAACTTACACCCCATTTGGCATAAAATTGTGCTGGTGTTATGCTAAACTCCCAATTGCTATAGAGTAAAATCAGATGTCGTTCGCGTGTGGTGATTCGACGAAGATTAGACATGATAAATAAGTAAAAAGTAAAAAGTAAAAAACCAAAAGAAAGAGCCAAGCTCAGAAGTTGTAAAAAGTAGTAGGTTGGGTGTAACGAAGTGAAACCCAACATTATTAGGACTTACGCAACTGGCATATTTTTCCTGTAGGGTGTGTGACGACTTGAACATAGTCATGAGACTTATAGCGTCACGCACCAACCACCAATTGTGACACTTGCGTAAGTCCTTATTATTTAACGTGAGTTGGACAGAACCTAACCCTAACCCCTTCTTGTAGGTAAGGCTGCTCAAAATCTATAACTGAGTACCAAAAAATGAGGGTCTTAAGCCTCTCCCCGCGTCGGGGAGAGGTTTGGAGAGGGGTTCTTCCAAATTTATTTATTACGTGATTAGTGCGAATCCAAATGTGTGATGATGATGCTCTGTTCCTCCGTATAATGCCAGTAAAACCGTTTCGCCATTGATGCAGAAGAACTCCAGAGTTCACCATCTTTACAACGATAGCGATGAGTTCTTAAGCTAGGATATGCAGCCCCATTATTAGCGAAACATTCAAAAGCTTTATCGTATTGCTTGCGGTCTTTTGGGGATAATGAATCAAGTTGTTTTTGGGCTTTTGCTGCGAAAATCAAACGGAATTTGACAGCTTGAATGTGCATTCAAAAGTTTCCGAATGTCCTTGACCGAAAGCGCAGAGATTTTTGCACAGGTGGAGCGCGTGCTTTTTTCCAAGCGTTCATTTTGTGATAATTTGTGTGGGTAATACTTTGTTAGGGGTTGCGTGAGCTAAACTATAAACGCAGCATCATCTACTACAAACTCAGGTTGCGTTCCCAATACTGCAACCTTGCAACGATTGTGTGCAGACATAGGGTAAAATCTCACTTGGTCTTCGCGTTTGTTAACGAGTCGGAAGAGGTATTTGGATAGGTTTTCATACTGCTTTTCATCCAAAACGCACTCAAAAACCGACTTTTGCACCCGCAAACCATAAGCTTCCAGAAGTTTCGCTACTTTATTGCGCCGGGTATCGCTCACTATGTCGTAGCAAACCAAATAAAACATCATCGTTTCACCAGCTTTAGGGGAATAGTTGGCGGTTTGATAGTGTTGATGAAATCGGAATTTGCAGGATGAAACTTTAACGCTAGGGGACGGTAAAACTCTACATCTCCGAGTAAAGATGCAAGATATTCCCGTACCTGTAAATCAAGACATTGGCGATAACTTACTTCTCCGGCGTAAGGATGCAGTACAAAAGTCCGCAGTTTTCCTTCCCAATGTTGGAGAAATTTTTGTAGAAGTTTCTGTGAATGGCTTTTACCATTCCCATTACCGTTACCATTGGTATTAGTTGAATTGCGGACAAAGTTTAACACTAAATCATCAACAATCGGGGCGCGAAACTCGGCGGTAAAGTCCCATGCTAAGGGCAGTTCTTGATGAATATCGCGGTGTAAAATTGGATAATTAGGGTCAAGTCCTACCGTGTTCAACAGTGTGTAAATATATTGATGTAGGAGTTGATTTCCCAGATTGATTAGTCCGCTAATGCGCTTTGCAGTTATAGGCGGACATTGATTGTAGAAACTGATTAAAGAAGCAACAGCACAGTAATAGATGTTATCAGCTTCCTGGCTATATTCGTGCAGTTGATCTATTCCTGAAGCTACTGGTAAGTTATCCATCAACAGCATCAAGTAATTTAATGCTCGTTGAGTTGTGTGATTAGCATAGTGGCGAGTCCAGTTTTGCAGAACAGTATGCTGATTGTGCAGTTTTGCCCAGATAATACTTTCTGCTGTAGCACGGTTAAATTCAATATCGCGTGCGCGTCTACGTTGGTAGGTGAGATATTTTGCTTGTAGTTGGGATGGATTTTCTAATCGTCCTAAATATTCACCAGTTTGAGTTAAATATAACACAGGAATCTGATGTGAAGTAACAAGTTTAATTACTTCTTTTGGTAATCTGATATTACCAAAAATAATGAACTGGCTGAGATTGCGAATTGGAATACTAATGCGTTGATTTTGTTGATGAAACACCTTTAAATATTGGTGTTGAATTTGAAAAGATACGTCTTGTTCTGTGATGTAAATGGTAGACATAAATTGAAGTCAACTAGGTTTAGTTGTAGGTGAGAAAGTTTTCTTTCCTTACCTATATTTCAATTTTGTCAGGTTGATATATGAGTTCGTATTTGCGTAAAGGCTATTTTTATATGAGTTCGTATATGGGTTATATGAGTTGCTAAAAAGGCATAAAAAAAGCCGGAGGTACTACCCCCGACTTAGCCATAGTTTAATTATTCAAGCAATTACATAATCGTTTACCCAGTAAAGAAAAAGTAAGAATGTATAGCAACAGTTTTGCTCAGTCGTGGCTAGGTCTGTGGATTGGCCGATTCAAAAATTTGTTCAGCAGTCAGAACTAACTCTGGAAAAGCTAACGATTCTATACAATCGCCATTTCGGAACTGCTTCACTTGGTATTCCCCTTCAAATAACGAGTAAATTGAGATAGTTGCTTGTTTAGGATTGCCAATAAATTTTCTACCACCCAAAGCCGCATAATCTACAATCCAGTATTCGGGAATGCCAATAGCTTCGTACTGACCAAGCTTGGTAAAGTAATCATCACGCCAGTTTGTGCTGACAACCTCTATAACTAATGGAATTGATGACGCTTGACTAACTGTTGATTTACTTCTCCACAAAGGCTCATTGACTAAATTGAGGCGATTCAACAACAGTAAGTCGGGTAAGAAAGCAGATTCACTTTCAGATGATTGAACAAACCCCATTTTAGGAATGTCATAGGGTTTTGAAAGACGGGCGCACTCCAGCAAAATTTGCTTCATCAAGAACGCGATAAGTAATTCATGATCTCCTGTTGGTGGTGGCATTTGCTTGATAAATCCATTATGCAGTTCGTAACGAAACTGCGTTGAATTAGCAGGATACCAGTCTAGAAACTGGTCAACATTAATAGTAATTGGTAGCGATTGAATCATTTATCTACCTCCATTTTTCAATGAAAGTGAGTCAGTTTAAGTAGCCATCATGAACTGCGTACACCAGAACACATGAAAAAGTCTTTCCCTTACACCCCTACACCCCTTTTTCAAGCTAGGTGGGTGGGAAAATTTATAAGTATGTCATTGCGACTGAAATGCAGTTTAACAAAGCAATCACAAGGACTTTGACGGTTTTCATTTGGTTACATAGTTAGGTTAATTTATGCTTACCTACTTATATTGTCATTTTCAGTTAATTATAAGGAATTAAAATACCTATCGCTTGGATGTGTGGTTGACAGAGAGATGGGTATTCGTTTTCATCCCCATGAGGGGTAAGAGATTTAAAACACAAGAGAAAACCTCATGTTTGTTTGTATACCGAAGACAGTTTCCATCCCCGTGAGGGGTAAGAGATTTAAAACAACTGGGGGACTCCAGATGGAAGTATGGTGACTGGAAAGTTTCCATCCCCGTGAGGGGTAAGAGATTTAAAACAAAATTTCAACAGACGAAGCACGTCTGGTTGTATTAGTTTCCATCCCCGTGAGGGGTAAGAGATTTAAAACTTAAGGGGGTTCGATTGATAGGACTAGAGTCCTCATCAATGTTTCCATCCCCGTGAGGGGTAAGAGATTTAAAACCGTGAAAACGGTTACAATGTTCAAGCACAAATAGACAAAGGTTTCCATCCCCGTGAGGGGTAAGAGATTTAAAACCAGATATTCTACATCTCCTCAATAACACAACAATGATTGTTTCCATCCCCGTGAGGGGTAAGAGATTTAAAACTTACTAGAAAATTGTTCAAGTCAAAATTGGCAATTGTTTCCATCCCCGTGAGGGGTAAGAGATTTAAAACAGTGGTGATTGGAAAAGTTGTATCCGCTGGGGTGCAAATTGTTTCCATCCCCGTGAGGGGTAAGAGATTTAAAACCCGCTAACGGGGGTAACCCATCTGCTGTTGGGAATGGTTTCCATCCCCGTGAGGGGTAAGAGATTTAAAACATTAAGCAGATGAAGTCTGCCCTAAGCAAATTTCCTCCAGAGTTTCCATCCCCGTGAGGGGTAAGAGATTTAAAACGTGGCAGGAAATGACCACTGGTACGGGGACAGGCACAAAGTTTCCATCCCCGTGAGGGGTAAGAGATTTAAAACTTGTGCGATAAAACCCATTACGCAACTTCAGGATGCGAGGTTTAA
>NZ_JAYGGZ010000060.1:0-41611 GCF_034931465.1 Anabaena sp. UHCC 0399
CTTACTTATAAACTAGGTACGATTAGAATCGTAAGTTTTAAAGCAATTATGAATTATTAAATAAGTCTTTTTTAAGCTGACCACAAGCTTGTTCAATAGCATCTATACTACCTGGATTGACTAATCCGTAATAATTAAAGACATAGACGCGATTATTTTTAGTCGCCTGTAATTTTTGCCAAAAAGCTTCTTTTTTAAAAGCATCTAACACAGATGTTGGAGAAATTCCCGGCGGACTAACTACAAGAATTACTTCGGGATTTGCTTCGATAACTTTCTCAGCCGAGAGTGTTACATAACCAGCAATGGGGCTTTTTCCCTGTAGTGTTGTCGCCAAGTTTTTAGCTTGGAATTTTTCTAGCAAATCACCAGCCCAACTGTTTTTATTTGGTGATAAAATTGGTTGAATACTTACCAGCAATAAAGTAGTAGGACTCTGATTAACTTTATCTGGTAGAAAACCTTGATAACGGTCTAACAAAGGCTGAGGATTGACATCAATTAATTGGGCAAGTTTTTTAGTTAGTTCTTCTAAAGATTCCCAACTATTCACTTGTGTCAACAAAGTGCGAATTCCTAATTGTTCAAGTCGTTGAATTACTTGGTTAGAAAAGCCTGCTGTACCAATGACTAAATCTGGCTTGAGAGCCACAATTTTTTCTAAATTTGGCGGACTTTGACCCTCACTCACACGAGGAAAATTTTGGAAGCTTGGGTCATTTTTAAATAGAGTGCTACCAGTAATACCGACAAGTTTAGTTTTATCGAGTTGATAGATAATATCAGTGGTCAAAGAGGAAAGAGTAACAACTCTTTTGGCTCTGACTGTTGCTAAGTGTGGAGAATTATTAGATATTGCAGTATTATTTGTGATCTGTGCTTGTGGTTGTTGATTAGTTGCAGTGGTACAAGCACTTAGAGTGATGCTCAATAGAATTGCTAAAACAGATGATATCCAAGGACGAAGCATATTAAAAAGGGAAGGAAGTAACTAAATCATCCCACGGTTCATTATTCAGAATAACTTAAATGCAAAAAAAGGGCGAGATACACATCAGCTAAAATCCCCTAAAATGTTCAGATGATTGTGCTACTCGCCTGGAGGTATACAAGGTTTTTGAGAAAAGCTGTACTTAATATACAGGAATAAACCGAGAAAGTAATGTTGTATAGATCACAAATAATAACTTGCCCAACGATTATTGAAAACGGTGCAAGATAGCAGTATATTCAATAATTAATTAAGACCTTGAGCCTCAACCTTTCAGCAAAGCCCAATCTTCTGGTGTATTGCAGTTAAAAAATATATCTGGATTTGGTAAGGGTAAAATTTCTACGGGATAATTTTGCAGCCACTGTTGGAACGATCGCCCGCCTTGATTGATAAACTCTGATAGTTGCGGTAAACAACGACGGCGGTAAAAACCACACAACACTTCCCAGCCTTTTGAGTGATGAGCTAAAGCTGCGATCGCATCATCATCCACACTATCAAGTCTTGCTATCCAATCTTGCAATACCTGAAGCTGCAACTTTGGTAAATCACAAGCAAGTAACAAAACCCACTCGGTTTGTACTTGTTTCAAACCTTGAGCAAAACCTACTAAAGGCCCTTGGGTATGGGGGGATTCTCTAATAAACTGGCAATGAGGTAAATCTAAATGTTGATAGCGTTCTGGCCAAGGAGTCACCACGTAAACAGTATCAGCACAACTTGCAGCAATACCACAAACTTTTTGCAACAATGGCACACCTTGAACGGGAATCAAAGCTTTGTCCTCACCCATCCGAGAACTTTGACCACCAGCTAAGACAATAGTAGTGATGAGTGATGAGTGATGAGTCATGAGTCATGAGTAGTGAGTGCTGAGTGCTGAGTGTTGAGTGCTGAGTGCTGAGTTGTGAGTGTTGAGTTTTGAGTGCTGAGAAAATTCTAGTTTGTCTACTTTGTCACCTCTTACGCCCTAATCTGACTTTGCTGTACTTGCTGTAATAACTGTTCAAAATTCCCGGCTGAGGGGAGACATTTTAAACCTTGGCAAACTAAACCAACACTATCTGCGGGTAAATTAGATACGACAGTCAAGACAGCAGTGGGTAAGTATCTGGGCAGCAATAAGTTAATTTTATCACTAGTGCTGCGAATCAAGGTGCAGTTACGATACCAATCGAAAGCGATAAATAAACTGGGACAAGCTTGGGGTGCTTGCTGCATCACACTATTAAAAGCTTGTAAACCTTGCTCAGCTAAATCTAGATAATGGAGATCATCGGTGAGTAATGTTAGACGGACTAAGTTAGCGATCGCAATTCCGTTAGCTGATGGTGTAGCATTATCAGCATAACTGCGTTCACGCACAATTAAATCTTGACTAGCATCACTGGCTGTATTGAAGTAGCCACCTAATTCTACACTCCAGAGAAACTCATTAAATTCTTTTTGGAGAGCGATCGCTTTTTCTAACCACAAAGATTGCTGTGGGTTCTGAGTTTGGTGTAAGTCCAGCAATGCTTTAATAAACAAAGCATAATCTTCAGACTGCGCCATTACAGTCGCTTCACCTTCATAGTTCAGTCTGTGAAAACGCCCGTCTACAAACTGATGCTCCAAAATGAAGTTTGCTGCTTGTGCTGCTATTTCCCAATACTCCGGTTCATGGAATGCAGCCGCAGCCCTGGCTAAACCAGAAATCATCAGGCTATTCCAAGCCACAATCATCTTTGTATCTGTGACTGGAGGAATGCGTCCTGGCCAATTTACAGTTCTGGCTTCCTGGTTGTCCCGTGCTGGGAGAAAAGTCTGGAGTGCATCAGCCGGAGTCCCATAACGAGCCGTAAACAGTTTACCTAATGCCACTTCTAAACTTATACTCAACTGCCCTGCATTGCGCCTTTGTAATACATTTTTACCTTCAAAGTTGCCGTTAGGGGTGACTGTAAACTGTTGTTGTAACTCTGTTAGTTCTGTTGGTGTTAACAATTGTGCTAGTTCAGCATCACTCCAAACGTAAAAAGCCCCTTCCTCTGGTTCTTTTTCTCCAGGATTGATAAAATTATCAGCATCTTGAGCCGCGTAGAAATAACCAGTCGGTGCAGTCATTTCTCTTTGCAGCCATTCAATAGTACCAGATACAGCCCTAGCAAACGCTGGCTCTTGGCTACCTGCACTCCATAAATTAGCTAGATACTCCACAATTTGACCATTGTCATAGAGCATCTTTTCAAAGTGGGGTACTGTCCACGTGGGATCAACAGTGTAGCGATGAAAGCCGCCAGCCACATGGTCATAAATCCCACCCAAAGCTAAATCTAGTCCTCGCTGAAGACAAACTTTTTGACCATCATAGCGAGACTCAAAATTAAATCGAGTTCCCTGCAATGCTAATTCTGCATAGGGAATCATCGGGAAACTATTACCGTTACCATGCTGATTTGGCGTAATAATGCCTGTGCTAGTTTCGCACCCTCGCCGCAGCAATTCCTGTGCTTCAGCTTCCTGTGTAACCTCCCCTTGTAAAACCGCAGAGGTTAAAAGCGATTCTACAATTAAAGCTTTACGTTGGCGCAAATCCTCTTTTTCTGTATCATAGTAGCGGCGAAGTGCTTGCAGAACTTGCAAAAAACCAGGACGGTTATAGCGCGGTTCTAAAGGAAAGTAAGTTCCAGCATAAAACGGGACTAAATCTTCTGGTGACAAAAATACATTTAAAGGCCAACCTCCTTGACCGCTCATCATCTGCAAGGTCTGCATATAAATGCTATCGATGTCTGGTCTTTCTTCCCGGTCTACTTTGATAGGCAAGAAATTAGCATTCATATACTCAGCTACAGCTTGGTCAGAAAAAGCCTCACCTTCCATGACAGTACACCAGTGGCAACTGGAGTAACCAATCGACAGAAAAATTGGTTTATCTTCTGCCCTAGCTGCTGCAAGAGCATCATCACACCAAGACCACCAATCAATAGGGTTTTCGGCGTGTTTGCGGAGGTAAAGACTCTGGGCTTGGGCCAGGCGATTAGTCATGGTTTAGGTGCAGATAGTTGCCTTATTTGCCCAGTCTATCTGCTACTAGTCTTGATCTCAATGCCTAAATATATATCTTTTAAGAAATATAGGGGATAGGTGATAGGTGACAAGAGACAGCTAATCGGTAAATTACCCTAATTAGATTTGTGAAATATTGTTAATGGCGAGAACGCAATAACATACTAATCATTTGCACAGGTGTTTCTGTTGAAGGTAAAATCGTCCTTGATTGAAGTCGAGTATTGGGGCTAAGTCCTGCAATCACATGGAGTAAGAAAGTGATGATGGCGGCTTGCACAAGTCTTTTTGGCATGGCAGGTCTCCCTCAGTTGATAACATTTATTTAGTAAGATTTGCGAGTCTAACTACACCCTGTACTTTTGGTTTACCGGATTGGCTAGAAATAAACGGTATCATTGCTGATACGCTAAATAAATTAACAAATGACTGTCTAGAAATTGGTATACCAGCAGCGTTATCTTTCTAGACGTACTCCCACTATAAAAAGTGCCTGTAGGGATTTTTGCCATCTGTCTCAACACAGAAGAAATCAATTCGTCTTGGATTTAGGAGAAGCATTGGACTACTGATGATAAAATCTATGCCCTACTGATTTATATTGAAGTCATTCCGGAAACACTAGGCAAGTAAGAGAAACTTAATATAATGACTAACTCAGTAACCAGCTCATGAGCCACCACATGATCGGTAAAGTACTGCAAGCACGCTACCAAATTATCCAAAGCCTGGGTGCAGGGGTATTCGGACAAACATACCTAGCTGTAGATATCAACTACCCACACACACCTAAATGTGTAGTTAAACAACTTAAGGTTAACAGTTTGCACCCTAGCTACCTCGACACCATCAGATTACGTTTTCTGACGGAAACCTCAACCCTCAAACGCCTAGGAACTAACGCCCAAATTCCCGAATTTATCGCTTGTTTTGAGGAAAATGAGCGGTTTTATTTGGTACAAGAATATATTGCAGGTCATTCCTTAACGGCGGAACTCCCCATTAGTCAACAGTGGGGATGTCTGTGGAGTGAGGAGGAAGTCAGGGCATTTTTAGAGGATGCTTTAGGAATTTTAGAATTTGTTCACTCTCAAGGTGTCATCCATTGCGATATTAAACCAGAAAATATTATTAGGCGTGCTATTAACGGCAAGTTAGTCCTGATTGACTTTGGTTCTATCCAATCAATCAATTTTGGCATGGATGGCGACTTATCGATTTATCAAGCTCCTACTACTTCCTTGGGTTACATCCCGCCTGAGCAATTTATCGGTCAAACTCAGCCCAATAGTGATATTTATGCTTTGGGGATGATTGCAATTCAAGCTTTAACTGGCTTAGAACCACTGCAATTAAAAGTAGATGCTCAAACTAATGAGATGATTTGGCGTTCTCCTCATACGCCAGTTAGTGATTATCTAGCGGCTATCCTGAGCCAGATGATCCGCTATAATCATCAAGAGCGTTTCGAGTCTGCGGCTGACGTGTTGCGTGTGCTGAGACAAATGGTGTGGGAAAATACACTTGCACATTGTCCTCCAACACCAGAGAGTGAAGAGACTCAAGCAGAACCAACTTCAGCATCATCGCCACTATTGACAGGAATTAAAGTCGGATTGGCGGTAAATTCCTTATTAATGGGAGTTGGCACTTATTCTTTATTACATAGTGCGCCGACCCATAGCGAAACAGATATTTTATATAAAGCCACAAAACAATATCAAGCTGGGGATTTACAAGAGGCGATCGCACTTGCTAAATCGATTCCATCTTATAGTAATGTTTATCCAGACGCTCAAGCCACTATCGAAACCTGGCAACAGCAATGGCGAGTAGCAGCACAACAATATTCTGTAGCTGAACAGGCTTTGGTTGATGGGAAATGGTCGGATGTGATCAAAGTAGCTAACGAAGTCCCTGATATTTTATATTGGCAAGTCAAAGTTAATCAGTTAACACAACAAGCCAAGGGTAATATCGAAGCGCAAACACAAAAATTATTAGCTAAAGCCTACGCCAAAGCTGAAGCCAGAGATTTTTCCACCGCATTAGAATATCTGCGCCAAATTCCCCAGGAAAGTACAGCTGGGGCCTTGGTACAAAAAAAATTAGTCGAATACAATCAAAAACGCCAAGTTAGAGCCGCCTACTTTTTACATCAAGCTCGTAAACAAGCATTAGCTGGTAACTTTGATCATGCGGTGAATTTTCTCCGTAAAATTCCCAAAGATACACCTGTATATGCTCAAGCTCAAGTCAAGCTGAATGAGTACAGCCAAAAGCTACGTCCTCAAAACCAAAACCAAAGCCAAAACTTAGCCTACAGCGTGTTTTCTTCGACTCAAAACAATCAATAATATGGTGAGTGAACACCACTTAACCCTTACTCATTACTCAGCACTCATCATTAATCCTTGTTTATAAGCTTTTCGGAGAGCGATCGCTTCTGCTACTATTTGTTGAGCAGTTAATCCTTCTTCATCCATCATTGCTTGCAAGGTAGTACCAGTTTGCTCTGATTCTTCGTGAATTGGGGGAATTTGGCAATACCTCCCACCATTCTTTAACCGCCGCCAAATACTGAGTTTTTCAGCTTTTTTAGCTTTTGGGGTACACTGTTTTTTAATCAGCGATCGCACAGTCTCTTGGTTAATTATACTTAAATCTAGCAGTCTATCTATAACTTCTTGATACTTTTTGCTTCGTTCTGCTAGTTGATAGATAGTTCTTGGCTCAACTTGAGCAAAATCTTGCGGTTCAAACTTTCCAAAGGCGGCAGCAATTTTGAGATACTTCTTTTCTTCACCTTGCCAACCTTGATCTAGAAGTAGCTTTCTATACTCTCTCAGCGATAAATGACGTTTTTGCTCCGCCAACCAAAAAGCATGATGCAAAATCGCCTTTGTGACATCAGTAAGAGTTTGAAAAGAAAAATTTTCAGTCGCATCAGGCTGTTCTGGAGTGTATTGCTCAAACTTGTGTGACTTAACTGGGGTTGCAGTTACACCTTGCCTTGATGTCATCATAGTCATGATCTCACAGTAGGGTTTTTCTTTTAGGCAATACAACTTGGGTTGGTAGATGTGATCCTCCACCAACTAGATGTCATCGCCAAGAATAAAAATCTCTTTGGTACAATTGTACTATAATTTTCCAGAAAAAACCATTACTCTCAACAAACCCCTTGCTAAAGTAGAGCGGCCATAATTATCTTTGTTGGGCAAGCGTCAAAAATCTCAAAGTAACTTTGCTGTCAATGGACTAGAGGTAGTTCGGAGTTACTTTTTTACTAGTTTAGGGAACTCTATTAACACGGTTCAGTTACCAATAGTCTCAGTAGTATGTTGTTGCTGCCAGTGCATAGGAATCAATGCAGTTAATGTATTGGTTTAACAAGTGTTGTCATAACTACCAACTTTAGTCTATGGACTTGTCTGAACTGGATTGTCATCCCATTTCTGGTTTTGAGGATTACTTATGGAGAAATCAATTATTCAGTTGGTTGACGAGTTATCAACTGATAACATTACCGTTAAAGTTTTAAAGGCTATCGATTATATAGCTCCAAGTCAATGGAACAATTTGGTGGGCTTTGACAATAGTATCCGTGCCATTACAGGAGAAACTGATACCAAAGTAATCCAGAAAATTCGGGAGCGTGCTGTTGCTTTATATCAAGATCCTCAACAGGGCTATCAGAGTGTAATCAAACTTTATCAAACAATTGATAAAGCAGACACAGCTATGGCGGCGGCGGCTTTAGCTAACAAAGTCGGGGAAAAAATTGCTTTTCTTTCTTTTCTCAGCAATATTACACCCAAAGCAGACCTTACCCAGACAATTGATTTGGTGTTGAAAATTGCTATTGAAATCATCGCTTTTTGCAAACTCAATGGCATTCCTCAACCGAACCCCCAAGAGTTTGCCAAGTCTTTAACCAACAACTATCAAGATGCCTCCCTCATGCGGATGGTAGCTCTAGTTTGCCTAGACGGCATTCTGCCATTAGGCCCCGACTTCCTCAACAAAATCAACGAACTTATTAGTGGCACTGATGCTAGTCAAATAGCTCAAAACCCAGTTTTTTCAGCCATTAACAGCTCTCTACCAGGCAATAATCCCACTGAGAAACTTGGTTTTCTTACTCAAGGTTTCAACTCTGTGCAAGGCTGGATTGGTAACTTAGTATCCAAGACAGGTGTAACTCCGCAATCAATTTTTAGTAGTTTGGGTAATTTTATTCAGATTGCTGACGATAATCTAGACTTTGTAGCTGCATTTCTCGATCAAAGTACCAATTACTATGAGCATACAGGGATTCAAACTGTGGCTTGCAGTTTGATCAAGCAAGCCCATATTTTAGTTAAACAGGAAATTCAACAAGAAGAACAATCATCAGTCCAAGATATCTCATTTGCTGTCAAGGTTGATAACGATCAGTATGCACTAGGCAAAACAGTAGAAGTATGGGATGGAGAGGAAGAGGATTGGTATTCTGGAACTATTGAGAAAGTCAAAGAGAACGAATACTTTATTCATTACGCTGGTTACGGTTCATCCCATGATGAGTGGATTGGCTCAGATGACATTCGTACCCGCGATAAAGCCTCATCCGATGATAATGGATATGCCGTAGGTCTAAAGGTCAAAGTTTGGGATGAGGACAATGAGGGTTGGTATTCTGCAACTATCGATAAAATCCAGGGACAACAATACTTCGTACATTACCTTGATTATGACTCATCCTATGATGAATGGGTTGATCTAGAAGAGATTTCCTAACTACCAAGATGAAAAAGACGTAGCAATACTACGTCTCTACAAGGTTTCTGGGTAACGCATATTTCATTTCCAAAGTGCGATCGCCTACGGTGGGTGGGTACGCCATCCCTCCAAAGTTATCTCAAAATAACTGGCTAATAGCCAAATTCCTAGCTATTAGCCACATAATTTATATTCTGCTGGAAGATTGGTCAGTTCTACTGCCAGACGTAGAGCATGAGAAACAAAACAATCCAAATAATATCGACAAAGTGCCAGAACAAAGAAGTGGCATTTACACCGAAGTGACCTGTATCGTAATTGCCAGGAATAAACGATCGCACGAGAACCATCAACTGTAATAAAATACCAGTGAAAACGTGCAAACCGTGAAAACCTGTTAACAGGTAGAACATTCCGCCAAAAGTGCCAGAAGTAAAACCAAATTCTAGGTTGCTCCATTCAATGGCCTGTCCTACCAAAAAGTAGCCACCCATAACTATTGTTGTGGACAAAAAGATTCGGAATAACCGTAAATCGTGGCGTTTGAGGGCGACTTCTGCCAAATAAATCACAAAGCTACTAGCAACCAACACAACAGTATTAATTGTTGGCTCTTTAACTTCTAAACCAGAAATACCAGGCGGTAACCAGTTAGGTGTTGTAATTTTGTAGACAATATAACCAGCGAAAAAGCTTAAGAAAATTACACTTTCAGAAAGTAAGAAGACAATAAAACCAAACATCTTATTGCCTTCTTCATCGTGGACGTGTTCGCCACCTGCGTGATGCAACGGTTGTTGCAGTTCATCTGAAACAATAGAGCTATCCATTGGTGCAATTATTAGTTGTGTACTGTAAGTTCTCTTAGGGAAACACCAGACAAAAAGAAACTCGTTCTTCTCGTCTGGAAACTCTTCCTTAATTGCATCTCCCTAATCTTGATGGCTATGCGCTTCTGCAATTAACGGCTCAGATTTACCGTATCCGTAGGGTTCAGAAATGACTACGGGAATTTCTTCAAAGTTTTCTACTGGTGGGGGTGAAGATACCAACCACTCCAAACCAATGGCGCG
Organism: Anabaena sp. UHCC 0399; assembly: GCF_034931465.1. Taxonomy (NCBI): domain Bacteria; kingdom Bacillati; phylum Cyanobacteriota; class Cyanophyceae; order Nostocales; family Nostocaceae; genus Anabaena; species Anabaena sp. UHCC 0399. Next base: position 9,883 of record NZ_JAYGGZ010000060.1, read on the forward strand.
CCAAGGATTATCAGGTGCTTTCTCACCTTGCATCCAAGAAACCAGCATATTGAAGATGAAGGGCAATGTAGACATACCTAGTAAGAATGCACCTAAGCTAGCAACAATATTCCAGCCTTGATACTCTGGTGCGTAGGAAGCAACTCGGCGTAACATCCCTTGCAATCCTAGGGGGTGCATGGGGAAGAAGTTGAGGTTAGTACCGATAAATGCCAACCAAAAATGGATTTTACCCCAACCTTCGTTGTACATCCGTCCGGTCATTTTGGGAAACCAGTGATAGATGGCTGCATACATCCCCATCGTCACTGTCCCGTAGAGGACATAGTGGAAGTGTCCAACAATAAAGTAGGTGTTGTTAACGTGAATATCAACGGGTACGGAGGAAAGCATAATCCCGACGATACCCGCGAAGACGAACATAATTAAACCACCCAAAGCAAATAACATGGGTGTACTCAGGCGGATTTTCCCACCCCAGATAGTTGCTACCCAAGCAAATACTTTAATCCCCGTGGGTACAGACACCAACATAGTAGTCATCATGAACACCATCCGCATCCAAGCGGGTGTACTACTGGCGTACATATGGTGTACCCAAACAATGGCACTGACTACAGCAATCAGCATCGAAGAAATCGCCACTACTTTGTAGCCAAATAGCGGCTTACGGGCGTAGACAGGGAAAATTTCTGAGAATACGCCGAAAATGGGCAGAATAATCACATAAACGGCAGGGTGGGAGTAGAACCAGAAATAATGCTGGAACATCACCGGATTACCGCCATTGCTGGGGTTAAAAAAGCCAGTCCCAACGGTGATGTCAAGTAACAGCATGACTGCACCGGCTGTTAAGGCAGGTAAGCCAAACAATTGAATAATCTGTGCGCTAAATACTGCCCAAACAAACAGAGGCATCCGAAAGAAGCCCATCCCTGGCGCACGCATCTTAACGATGGTAGTAACAAAATTGACTGCCCCCATAATTGAGGACACACCAGAGATAGCAACTGCCAATAGCCAAATTACTTGCCCATTAAATAAGCGACCTGTGGGATTTTGGATACTCACAGGGGGATAAGCCCACCAACCAGATTGGGCTGGGCCACCGGGAACAAAAAAGCTGGCCATTAAGAGAATCCCGACGACAGGGACCATCCAAAAGGCGGCGGCGTTGAGGCGGGGGAAAGCCATATCCCGCGCCCCAATCATTAGGGGGACTAAGTAGTTAGCTAAACCAACTAAGGAGGGGAAAGTCCACAAAAACAGCATCACAGTGCCGTGCATGGTGAACATCCCGTTATAGACGGTGCGGTCAACCAAGTCTGATTCGGGGGTAACTAGTTCTCCCCGCAGAATCATCGCAAAGATACCGCCGACGAGAAAGAAAATGAAGGAAGTAACGAGGTATTGAATACCTATAACTTTATGATCGGTGCTAAAGCTGAAATATTCCTTCCAGCCACCGCCAGATCCGTGGTGCGGCTTCTCCACAGGGAGATCAAGCCTTTCAATAGGGATATTTGTCATCGCTGAAATTCCTTTGAACCAAGTTTAGGGGTTTAAATCCCCTGTTGTGATGCCTAATCAAAATCCCCACTACAAAACGTAATTACGAATTACGAATTACGAATTACGAATTACGAATTGTTTTATCCGGGATAATTAACCAAAGGTGCGGGGGCTGGTACAACGGTTTCCCAACCTGTTTTGACTGACTGACTAGCTGTTTGAGCGTATTCAGCAGCAGCTTGGTTGTAGGCTGGCATGGGTTTGTGTGAGGCGGCTTTGGTTAACCATTTTTGATAATCTTCTGGAGATTCCACAACCACGTTTGCTTCCATCGTGGCGAAGTATGTACCGCTATATTGGGAATCGGTCAGACGATATTGACCTTCGCGGATGGGGGTAAATTCAAAGTTGATGGTGTGGTTAGGAACGATGTCTTGTTTGAGGCGGAATGCAGGGATGTAGAAGCCGTGGAGTACATCTTGGGAATGTAGAGCCAAATGCACACGGCGATCGCTTGGTAAATGTAACTCGGTACTGGTAACATCTTTTTCGGGATAGTGGAAAACCCATGCCCATTGTTTCGCCAGAACGTCAATGTTTTCACTGGGTTCGGCTAAAGCTGCATTATCTTCCTCGCCAGTAGCCGCATAGGCCGAGTTCATGGCAATGGGGTTGTGTAGGTGTACCAAAGCTGTAGAACCTTGAATCCCCATTTGCTCATAAATTTGGTAGCTATAGCCAGCAATCCAAAACACCAAGAAAATGGGAATAGCTGTCCAAACTACTTCTAGGGTGACATTACCCTCAATGTGGGGGCCATCACTCAAGTCATCTTTAGCTGCCCGATGGAACAGCAAAGAGTAAACAAGAACAGCAGTTACTCCTAGGAAGATGAACGCGCCCAGAGTCACCAAGAAGCTAAATAAATCATCAATCAAGTGAGATTCAGCCGCCGCTTGGGGGGGCAACCAGGAATAGGCTAGTTTACCTATCCAGAGACTGATAGTAGAAATTGCGATCGCTCCTACTACCAATATCAAAATATTGAGAAATTGGCTGAGTTTCATAGTCCAATAGTCATTAGTCAGTAGTCATTAGTCATTAGGAATTGGGAATTGGGAATTAGTAAAAAATTCTCCCTTGTCTTCTTCCCTGTCACCTGTCCCCTGTCCCCTATCACCTATTACTTAAGTACGGTGTTGAGATTTTCGCCCAAGCGCAGCAAGTTATCGGCGGTGTTGTGTACGCCAAACTCAGCAGCTAATTGCGCTCCTAAAGTCCCGTGGAGATACATGATAAACATGATGAATACGCCTGCGGCCAAATAGCTCCACTGCACTTGTTGCTCTGATTCCACAGACCAGACATAACGCTGCCACGCTCTCCACAAGGTCATGACGGCAATCAAACCTAGAAGAAATACACCACCTACCCCATGCCAAAGCATGGTTTGCATTGCTTGTAATCCCCAGGTACTTTTGAGATCACTGGATGGTGTGGCTAGGAACATTTCGTAAAAGCCTGCGGCCACTGTGAAAAAGGTGATGACGGTTGAACCCACCATGTTGTACCAACCAACATCAAAGAGGCTTTCCCGTTCTACAGTTAGCCCCAAAAAATTGAATACCCATTTTTGGGAAGGGAAGAGAACACCAACGATATCGAAGGTAATACCAATGATGAATAAGCCCAAAGTCAAATGGACTAGGTTGGGATGAATCGGAATGGTGTAAGGTAATCCGTTAGCTCCTAATTGGATATTTAATTGGTCAATTAGTTCTGAGTTCATGGCAGCATTCCATCCTTGACAGCTTCAACAACTGGGACTGTGTGCAGCCCATAGACCCAAACGAGTTCATCTCCGAGATAGACTTGCATACCAACAATTAAGACTAAAATTAACCCTGCTCCCAAGTAGTGAACAGGGATTCTTTGGGGGTCACGCGTCCGTAGAACATAACGCCAAGCTGTCATTGCGGCGAGAATACCAGACAGTGACCAACCAATTAGTGTATGTAGGTTCAGTACAGACTTAACCACTTCATAGGGTTTTGCCAAGCCAGCTTCAAACTGACCCAAGATAATGGCAACAAAAATGGCAATGGTAGCAACAAACAGATTCCACCAACCCACTTCATAAAAGCGAGTTTTACCTGTAAAAAACCCAATGGCATCACAGGCAAAAGCAAACAAAACCATCGCAATTACAAAGTGAACAACGATAGGATGGAGCGTGTCCGGGTAGGGTAAATTGTGGTCGTTCAAAGATGTAAGATAATCAAGCATTCTACTCTCCTAAGCATATTGCCTCACCTCAGTTCAATCTCAATAATTGACATTTACTCACATCAAGATAGGCATTCATCCATGACTAAGATTTTTTGATGAGATAGTCGTAGCGAAATCTTGTCACAGTGTGATTAGCCAGTTTGTTGTCAAATTATGTGAGGCTATTATTTATAGTCAGGGATTGAGTTTAATTCATTTGTTCATACTGATAAGCTACTACAGCGATTTCTACTTTACCTAACAAAATTGCTGTCGTTTATTGATTTAGTGAGTCCTATTTATTAGCTTAAGGATTTTCTCAATACTTGTCAAAAGTTATTCAAAGTTTTTTTAAATTTCTTTGATTAGCAAAAACAAGTCCTTTATAATGTATCTTTACTTGCCATTTAGTATATTGCATATACAAAATATTTAAATGTGCGATCGCAACATTCATTGAATATTAATTTGTACTTACAATCACAATTGATATTCAGTAAATATTAAATATAATCAGCAACAACTAATTAGTAATTTAAATACTAATGGAAGTTTCTATAAAAGTCTGATTTGATTTATAAAAAAATACAGGTATCGTATAGCATGAAGCACCATTCTAGAATTTCAAATATCAAATATGAGTCCTATATTTATAAGTGTCAGTGCTGATTAATTTCATCGAGTTAATAGTCAGGACTTTATTCCTTCTTTTAGGGCTAAAGCTAAACGCAAACCCTCCCCTAAAAAGCTATCCATTACCCGGATGTTTATAAAGCAGTAGTTTGAAGAACTCGGAGAAACAGCAATGCAGTTGCGTCCAAAGTGCTTCTCCCTTGACGCTAGCCTCTCCCTTTGGGAGAAGGGGAGACGCTGCGCGAATAGACCGGGGATGTAAACCACTGGAAGGGCTTTAGCTCTCAGCGACACTTGATTTTTTAGTGAAAATATAATCTTTTTGTTGAGGTGATGCGGCCTGGCTACTCTGATTGCTAAGGCGATCGCCACTCAACCCCAAGCTAAAAGCTAGTAAGTGTGAGAAACGCCGGTGGGAGTGCGATCGCTATTGCTAACATAGTGCTAACTACAGTCACACCATCAAATTCCCTAACTCCTTCCCGCCTGATTCTTAAGACAAATATTTACGCTCTTCTACTTAAATGCAAAACTACTGTTAAAATCCAAATAATTTTTACTCAATATTCATACTGGTACTCCTATGAGAGAAACTGTCCTAGAAGTTCGCAATCTCCAAGTAGAATTTTCCAGTGATGGGGATACTATCAAAGCCGTGGATGGTATTTCGTTTGAGCTAAGGCGAGGTGAAACTCTAGGAATCGTAGGAGAATCTGGTAGTGGTAAATCAGTCACATCCTTAGCGGTAATGGGTTTGTTGCAGCATCCTGGGAGGGTGAGCGGTGGAGAGATTTTGTTTCGTCACCAAGAGAATGCTAATCCTCTAAATTTGGTGGAGTTATCGCCAAAGGAAATGCAGCTATATAGAGGTGGTGACATCGCCATGATTTTTCAAGAACCGATGAGTTCCCTAAACCCGGTTTATAATGTTGGGTTTCAGTTAACGGAAGCGATTCAGCGTCACCAGGATGTAACTAAAGATGAAGCCAAACAAATTGCGATCGCAGGTCTGCAAGAGGTTAAACTTTTACCTAGTGATGAGCAACTGACACAGCAATACATCGACACCTGGCCGCAAACAAATCCTGACTCTCCCCTCGATGAATATAAGGTGGTGCAGTTAGTTAAGCAGCATAAAGAATCTATGCTGGAACGCTACCCTCATGAACTTTCTGGGGGACAACTGCAACGGGTAATGATTGCAATGGCTATTTCTTGCAACCCTTTGCTACTAATTGCAGATGAACCAACCACAGCTTTAGATGTCACAGTCCAAGCCACAATTATTGATCTCCTCAGAGAATTGCAGCAAGTCCGTGACATGGCCTTGATTTTCATCACCCATGACTTGGGGTTAATTTCCGAAATTGCTGACAAAGTCGCGGTGATGTACAAAGGTAAAGTCGTGGAATACGGCGCATCGGAGCAAATTTTTAAGCATCCCCAACACCCCTATACTAAGGGTTTAGTTGCTTGTCGTCCCACACTCACCCACCATCCCCACAAACTGCTGACGGTTTCTGATTATATGACTGTGGCGGAAACAGAAAGCGGACAGTTAATTATTGAAGAGAAACAACCCTCACCACCACCAGAAATTTCCTCGGAAGAAATCCATACTAGATTGACAAAGTTAGAAGAAAAGCCACCACTGTTAAAAATCCAGAATTTGCAAGTTGGTTTTCCTGTGCGGGGTGTGTTTGGTACTAAGAAACGCTACAACATGGCGGTTAACGGCGTTTCCTTTGATGTCAAACCAGGGGAAACGGTGGGATTAGTGGGAGAATCTGGTTGTGGTAAGACAACCTTGGGTAGAACTCTGTTAAGGCTAATTGAGCCGATGGGTGGACAGATTATCTTTGAGGGACAAGATATTACAAATCTCAAAGGCGAAGCATTGCAAAAACTGCGGCGGGAAATGCAAATCGTCTTTCAAAATCCCTTTAGCGCACTCGACCCCCGGATGAAAGTTGGGGAAGCAATTGCAGAACCTTTGTTAATTCACTCTGTAGGTAAAACCAAAAAACAACGCCTACAAAGGGTAGCAGAACTTTTAGAAAGAGTTGGTTTAAGTGCAGATGCAATCAACCGCTATCCACATCAGTTTTCTGGTGGTCAACGCCAGAGGATTTGTATTGCGCGTTCTTTGGCATTAAATCCTAAATTTATTATCTGTGATGAGTCAGTATCGGCGTTAGATGTATCGGTACAGGCGCAGGTATTGAATTTACTCAAAGAATTGCAAGAAGAGTTTCAGCTAACTTATATTTTCATTTCCCATGATTTAAGCGTCGTCAAATTTATGAGCGATCGCATTTTAGTCATGAATCGTGGTGAAATTGTCGAACAAGGTACAGCCGAAAGTATCTACCGCGAACCCAAGGAAGCATATACACAAAAGTTAATTGCGTCTATTCCTACTGGTAGCCCGGAACGGATACGCTCTAAATTGTGAGTGCTGAGTGCTGAGTGCTGTTAGCGGTAGCGCGGCGTTTAGCCGATGGGGAGTGCTGAGTGCTGTTAGCGGTAGCGCGGCGTTTAGCCAGTGCTGAGTGGTAATCTGTAACAAAAATCGATTAACGTTATCGTGTTTTTAGTATCAACTTACGCTTACATAAAAGATTTGGAAATGCAACTTACAACTAGAGAAAAACCCAACGCACCTCAACCGCCAACTTTTAATTCTATTACCGAAGCAAGATTACATCGCCAACAACGTTTAGCTGCTGCTTTTCGCCTATTTTCTCGGTTTGGGTTTGATGAAGGCGTAGCAGGCCATATTACTGTTCGTGATCCAGAAAACTTGAATCATTTTTGGGTTAATCCCTTCGGAATGCACTTTGGCTTAATTAAAGTTAGTGACCTCATTTTAGTTAATCATGAAGGGGAAGTAATTTTTGGCAATCGCCCCGTTAATCGAGCTGCTTTTGCTATCCATTCCCAAATCCATGCAGCTCGTCCCGATGTGGTGGCGGCTGCTCATGCTCATTCGCTTTACGGCAAAAGCTGGTCTAGCCTGGGTCGTCTACTTGACCCCCTGACTCAAGATGCTTGCTCTTTTTACGAAGACCATAGTATTTTTGAAGAATATACTGGCGTAGTTCTCGACCCACAAGAAGGTCAACGCATTGCTCAAACTTTAGGTCAGAATAAAGCCATGATTTTGCAGAATCATGGTTTGTTAACAGTTGGACAAACAGTTGACGAGGCGGCTTGGTGGTTCATTGCAATGGAACGTTCTTGTCAAGCCCAATTATTAGCTGAGTCTGCTGGTAAACCCAAATTAATCAACCCAGAATTTGCTAGTGTGGCTCACAGTCAAGTAGGTTCATCACAAATGGGTTGGTTTAGTTTTCAGCCATTATTTGACATGATTATTCACCAAGAACCTGACCTATTAGATTGAACTGTTCAACAAAACACATCTGACTATCACCTGTCACCTGTCACCTGTCACCTGTCACCTATCCCCTATCCCCTTAAGACACTTGGCTATTTGCTGATTCACATTAGCCACATCAAAACGCTGACTAGCAATATTCCTCGCCTGATTAGCAATGGTTGCAGTCATTTCTGTCTCTTGCACACAAGTATTAATGGCTTGTGCTAGTTCTTGGGGTTCTCCTGGTGTCACCAGAAAACCATTCACCCCATGTTCTACTAATTCCATTGCACCCCCGGCTTTAGCTGCAATTACAGGTGTTCCGCACAGCATCGCCTCAACAATCACTCTCCCAAAGGGTTCGGGTGCAGTGGAAGTATGGGTAACTAAATCACACGCTGCCATTAATTGGGGAATATCTGCCCGAAATCCTAAAAATTTCACACGATTTTCTAGTCCTAATTGGGCAATTTGTTGGTGTAATTGTTTAACATAATCTTGCTCACCAAATAAGGCATCACCCACTAAAATAGCTGTTACTTGAGGCGGACATTTAGCTATAGCTTCAATCAGGATGTGCTGACCCTTCCAAGGTGAAAGTCTGCTGAAGTGTCCGACAACGAATTTATTTTCTAACCCTAATTGTTGCCGCAGTTTTTGGATATCTTCATCACAAGTTTGATAAATTCTGGGGTCGAAACCGTTATAGACAATTGTAGTGAGTTCTGGCTTTCCTCCCGCCTGCACAAAAGCCTTTTGACTAGCTTGGGAATTAGCTATAACTAAAGATGCAAAACGATTAGCTAAGGTAATAGCAACCCGTAAGTTAGTTTTACTAAAGTGTTCTAAAGAAAGAATATCGTGTAAATGATACACTAATGGACGACGAGTTACGAAGCTAGCGATCGCCCCTACAACCAAGGCTTTTTGAGTATTGGCGTAGATTACATCATATTTATAAGCCTTTTCTACTACCTTAGCGATTAACGGTGCTAGTTGCCCTAAACTAGCGAAAGCTTGGAGTAAATTGCTTTCTTTACGAACTGCGATCGCTTGATTTGTCAAAACTTCTACCGGGATATGATTTTGTTCTAATAAAGTTCTAAAATCACCATCAGCGAATAAACCCACCAAAGCGCGATCGCAGTAGGGTTTAGCAATATCAATTAAACACAGTTCTGCACCGCCTGGTTTACCACTTTGGTCTAAAAATAATATTTTCATATGATGTATTGTTTAATAAACATGAGTCTTAACTCTGTGTCTCTGTGTCTCTGTGGTGAAAAATAATTTATTTAACCACAGAGTCACAGAGGCACAGAGAAAATGATATTTAGGCTAAAATTACTTGTCGCACGCGTTGACCAATTTTTTGCCAATCAAAGTTATTAATAGTATATTCACGGCAATCTTTTCGTGACGGGATAGGAAGTTTTTCTAGTAATATTTGTGATAATTTTTCTGCAATCGCTGAGGTTTCGGTGGAATTAGTAATTAGTTCCGGGGAGAATGGTTGTAAAATTTCTGGCATTCCCCCAATTGGTGTACATAAAACTGGAGTACCACAAGCTAGCGATTCTATAATTGCTAATCCAAATCCTTCAAAAGATTGGCTAGGCATCACAGTTAAGTTAGCAGCTTGATAAGCTAAAGGTAATTGCTCATCAGGAAGAAAACCTAAGAATTTCACGTTATTTTCTAGACCTAATTCTTTAGCTTGCTGTTCTAAACTAGCTTGCAGATGACCACGACCTGCGATCGCTAGCCAAACATCAGGTATTCTGGGTTTAATTATGGCTATGGCGGCTAATAGTTTATCTAGTCCCATGCGTTGTACTAAACGCCGGGATGTAAATAAAACGGGACGATGTTCTGGCCAGCCTAGTTGCTGACGCGCCGCTTGGGGTGATAAGTTAGGCTGGAAGCGATGAAGATTCACCCCACCAGGGATAACATGAATTTTGCTCCAGGGTATTTGATATTTTTGGTGTAAAATATTACCAAAAGCCTTGCTTAAAACCACAAAGCGATCGCAGTAATTATAAGTAGTTTGTTCTATCAGCCGACGCTTGAGAAAAATTCTAAATTGATTATTTCCTGTTTCCTGTTTGCTTTCAAATGCCCAAGGCCCATGAAAATTAAATGTAATTGGTACTCCTTTGGGTAAAATGTCTAAAATAGGAAAACTATATAAAGCAAAATGTAAATTAATCGCATCTGGTTTGCTGACTCTAGTTTTCTGAAAATTAGTCCGAATCGACCAAAATCTTTGGCAAATTGAACTCTCTGGGGATGCTAAGTTAGTCAACTTGATGGATGTATTCAGTTCGGTTTCTGGTAGACCAACTCCGCATAATTCTACTTTGTCTTGATTAGATACTAAGGTATGAATTAAGTCATAAACATATCTTTCTAATCCTCCCGGAGTTTGAGGAAACCAACCTGTACCGATGGTAAGAATAGACGCAGATATTGAATTAAAATTTTCTTTTTTATCTTCCACAACAAATCTCCAGAGTTAAATTTTGCATTAATTATAAGTTGACTTTTATACCAAGCTAAATTATTTGTTTGTATACAATCCTAAATTAATACTGTTTAATATTTATCTTCTGCTATTCTCTAATATGATCAGTCAAATTTACGTCTGACTAGATAGAGATTTTATTAAACTTGTTTGTTGCGAAGAATAATTTTTGAGTAATTACGTAAATGTCTCCAGGTGTTACTGGCAAAATTCTGTTATTCTTGCGTCAATTAATACCAACTAAACGCGATCAATGAGACAGTTAAAGCAACTTGACCCCGTATTTGAGGAACTTTTTACTCAAATTCAACCAGAGATTAAAGATACCTTGACTACAGAGCAAATAATAGCTATAAGAAAAGCTTTCAGCTCTAATACTTGGACTCGTCGCCATTCTTTAGACTTACGAGTTAAACCCCCCATACCAGGACTAAGGTTTTATATGGTATTGCTGGGTGGTGTAGAACAACGTTCCAAACAGCGATCGCAATATGGAAAAGTTTTATACCCTCTGTGGACTCCAAGCAATATCATATTTCTAATCCTATTTCTCATGATCTTATCGGGTTGTAGCTTGGTTATCTTTTCTTCTCTCTTATCTTCCTTTAGTTCCATCTCCCATTCCAGTTCTTCAGTGTCGCCGACATCTATTCCCTGGATTTTCGATAAATCTGAATGTGAACACACTGGCAGAACTTGGGAGGATAGCAAGTGTTGGGATAGTGAACACAATCCTATGTTTTAAAATATACTTCTATTCACAGCAAACAGATGACTAACAAAGATTTGCAACAAAATATTTCCACAACTGATCCTTTTGTCCAAAAATTTTTTGCGCGTATTCCTCCATACACAGCAGCTACCTTTACTAATCCCCAATTGGCAGAGCTAAAAAGAGTATTTCAGGCTCGCGTTGAACAAAAGCATTCTGTAGATATTAGGCTTTCTTTGCCAATGTTTAAATGGCGTTTTTATCTGGTTTATTTGCTGGGTAAAGAAAATCGCCAATTAAAACGCGTACAAGCTCCTGTTTTAAAACCTGCAAACAGAATTTTAGTGACAATATCAAGTTTTGTACTGATAACATCTTTATTGGGTACACTCCACATGGTTAATAAAATGTGGGGAATTAATACCGTTCCAGAGCAAGCAATTAAAGAATCTATCCGAGTTTTGCTCAACAAAGATTAGATTTATCAGGGACGTATCTACCAATCATCTACCTTTTGATCAGTTTTGCAATTATTGCTCTTCATTTTAATTGCGATCGCAGCATTCTAGACTTCTTGCATAAATGCTTAACCTATCATGTTGAGCAAAGCGAAACATCTCAAAGATTCTACATTTCATTCAAAATAACACATCTCATTTTCGGACTTTTACAAGAGGTCTTCTCTACTACTTGTAGTCTATCCCCAGCAAAGCGATAATTAACCCTGTTGGTTTTGAACAGGGGCAACATGGGATACGACTTGACAACACTGGCAGCACTTTACAAAAACGCTCTCCTCAATGATGTCCTGCCATTTTGGGAACAGCATTCTCTCGACCCGGAAGGCGGCTACTTCACCTGCTTAAATCGTGAAGGTCAAGTTTATGACACCGACAAATTTATCTGGTTGCAAAACCGCCAAGTCTGGACTTTCTCCATGCTTTGCAACCAACTAGAAAAACGCGAAAACTGGTTGAAAATTGCTAGCAACGGGGCGAAATTTCTAGCTCAACATGGTAAAGATAGCGAAGGTAATTGGTATTTTGCCTTAAACCGTGAAGGCCAACCCCTAATTCAGCCCTACAATATATTTTCTGACTGCTTTGCCGCGATGGCATTTAGCCAATATGCCTTAGCCTCTGGTGAAGAATGGGCGAAAGATGTAGCCATGCAAGCATACAAAAATGTTTTACGTCGCAAAGACAACCCCAAAGGCAAGTATACCAAAGCCTACCCCGGCACACGCCCAATGAAAGCCTTAGCAGTGCCGATGATTTTAGCCAATCTCACCCTAGAAATGGCTTGGCTACTTCCTAGTGAAACCTTGGAAAGTGTCTTAGCTAGCACAGTACAGGAAGTAATGACGGATTTTCTCGACCAAGAACGGGGACTAATGTATGAAAATGTTACCCCTGATGGTTCTCATATTGATTGTTTTGACGGTAGGTTAATTAACCCTGGTCATGGTATCGAAGCCATGTGGTTCATTATGGATATTGCCAACCGTAACAACGAAAGTAAAACTATTAACCAAGCTGTTGACGTGGTGTTGAATATCTTGAATTTTGCTTGGGATAGTGAATATGGTGGGTTGTATTACTTCATGGATGCAGACGGACATCCCCCGCAGCAATTGGAATGGGATCAAAAACTTTGGTGGGTGCATTTAGAGTCTTTAGTGGCTTTAGCAATGGGTTATCGCCTGACGGGACGTGCAGAGTGTTGGGAATGGTATCAAAAAATGCACGATTATGCTTGGTCACACTTTGCGGATGCAGAATACGGTGAATGGTTTGGCTATCTGAATCGTCGTGGAGAAGTGTTGTTAAATCTCAAAGGCGGTAAGTGGAAGGGATGTTTTCATGTTTCCCGTGCTATGTACCTATGCTGGCAACAGTTTGAGCTATTACGATGACCTCCGGCCGGTCATAGACTAACAGCTACGCTGGGCAGAATGCGATTCGCCATCAGTTTAACCTTTGCTACCCTACAAGTAAAACTGACAGGAGTAATATCCTATGAATATTGTCACACCAAAACGATTCACTATTGATGAGTATCATCAATTGATTAAATTGGGATTTTTAAAGGAGGGCGATCGTATAGAATTAATCCGGGGAGAATTGATGCAAATGGTAGCTAAAGGAACACATCATACAGTCTGCGGTTCTATTCTGTGCCGCCAACTAGATAAAATTTTAGGTGATAGAGTAGTTATTCGTAGTCAAGATCCTATCACCCTCTTTAACCAAAGTGAACCTGAACCAGATGTTGTCATTGCAGAGGGTACAGATGAAGATTATCTCACTCATCATCCTTATCCCGAAGATATTCTACTAGTTGTAGAAATTTCTGATTCTACATTGATTTATGACCAAACCAAGAAGCTAGAACTGTACGCAGAAGCTGGAATTTCTCACTATTGGATCGTTAACTTAAATATTAGCCAACTTGAGCGTTACAGTCAGCCTTATCAAAATACTCAAGGTACATTTAACTATCTCAGCAAGCTAATTTCTTTACCCAATCAGTCAGTTGCAATTCCTGGTTTTGAAGATATGCTATTAAACTTGAGTCGGATTTTTCCTATGGGTACTGTTGGTTAGTGATTTGTCGCGTAACTTACCATTGTCATCTACAAATATTTACAGACCTATTTAATTTTCTTAGTTCATAGCAATCAGTAAACAAATAAATAGCAACCCCAGCAATAGTAACAAAGCCTGATGGCGTTTGATCCAGTTATTAATTGTGGTTGTCAAACTACTAGCACTACGCTGTTGTTCTAAAATGGATTGCCTTTCAGCAATATTTTGGTAAAGAGTACAGTCTTTAGCATAGGGACGTTGGGGAAAGTTGCAAGTATCATCAGCATGGTAGGTGCAGCTGTTACATAGATATTCATTTTTATTAGCACGGTGTACAGTAATGCCGGGATGTCCGTAGGCTTTGAGTGTTGTCCGACAATAGGGACAAGTTAAAGCCTGACTATCAATGAGTTGGTGACAGTGGGGACAAGATACAGTAGCCACAATTTAAGCTCAAATTACTAAACATTCTGATTTTAACTATTTTAAAAGTGCTGAGTAATCTTCTTGTTACTCAGCACTTTTCATCCAATACCCAAATTTGGGAACAATTAACTAAGTGGGTGCGAGGAGATAAAAGTGTTAGAAGAACGCGCATATTGGCTAGCTTGGGCGCAAATTTCGGGGATTGGGCCAGTGTTGCTGCAACGACTACAGCAGCATTTTGGGACGTTAGCGACAGCATGGAACGCTACTAAAGCTCAATTGGGAGAAGTTGAGGGGTTTGGTTTACAAACATTAGCAAAAGTGGTAGAACAGCGATCGCGTCTCAATCCACAACAATTACTCATCCAGCACCAACAAGAAAATCCCCATTTCTGGACACCAGCCGATGCAGAGTATCCTCGGTTGCTACTAGAAACCCCCAGTCCACCGCCGATTTTGTACTATCGGGGTGAGGTAGAATTATCAGAAAATCTGGGACAAAAACCCCTAGTGGGGATTGTGGGAACTAGACAACCATCAGATTATGGCATTCGTTGGACTCGCCAAATTAGTACAGCTTTGGCGAAAAATGGCTTTACGGTAGTGTCTGGGATGGCGGAGGGAATCGACACGGAAGGTCATAGTGCAGCAATGAAAGCTGGCGGACGAACAATTGCCGTTGTTGGTACTGGTGTAGATGTGATTTATCCTCACAAAAATCGGGACTTATACAAACAGATTTTGACGGCTGGATTAGTTGTCAGTGAATACCCAGCTAAAACTCCACCCGATCGCACTCATTTTCCCCGTCGTAATAGAATTATTGCAGGTTTGAGTCGCGCCATATTAGTCATAGAAGCACCGTTAAAATCAGGTGCTTTAATTACAGCCACCTACGCGAATGATTTTGGCAGAGATGTCTATGCACTCCCTGGCAGAATAGATGATTATCCATCCCAAGGCTGTTTAAAATTAATCAGTCAAGGAGCATCTTTAATTCTCAAAGAACTAGATGAATTACTCAAAATGCTGGGAGCAATACCACAAATTGACACTGTTAACACATCGCCAGCACCAGAACAGTTAATGTTGCCCATCCTATCACCAGAACTGCAACAAGTGATGGATGCAATTGCAGTGGATACGATACCTTTTGATTCACTTGTGCAGAAAACAGCTATGAATACTAGTTCAGTTTCTAGTGCTTTATTACAGTTAGAACTAATGGGTTTAGTTTCACAGTTACCAGGAATGCGGTATCAGAAAGCGTAGGAGGGGAGGTGACAGAGGACAAGAAAGCAGGGGAAGCAGGGGGAGAAAAATACAATGCCTAATGCCCAATTACGATTTTTCCCCATATTCCATACCATTAGCATCAGCATAACGGTGCATAAAGCGCATGAATCGTTCCCAATGATCATCGCGCTCAATTTCAACTTTGCATTCTACTCCCCTTAGTTCATCGCCTTCATCACCCCCAAAAATGAATCGAGTCGAAGATGGGGTAAGACTAATTTCACCTTCTTCATCAGTTAAAAGTAAGGCATTTAAGGATTGTTTTGTAAAACTGTTGAATCTCTCCAATGCTTGCAATTGCTCAAACGTCATCATCACAATGCGTTTACCAGTGCGGACTTCGCGCCGTAAACTGACGTTACTCAGTTCTTCATAAATACCGGCAAAAAACTGAATTGAGGGGGTTGTTGAAGACATAATTAATTCAAAATTTAAAATTGGGCATTGGAAATTGGGCTTAGGAGTAAAATTTCTACCCTGTCTACCTTGTATCCCACTACACACTTACTTTACTGTCCTATCTAGGAGGGTAATATTGTTGTTGTGGATTCACTACAGGCGGTTGATAGCCACTAATAGGGGTGCTGGATACAGGTGCATTGATGATGGGAGATTGATAGCTTGTTGGGGGTATGCTACTGGTGGTGTTGCTAGGTGTGGGAGGACTTTGGCTAAACTCTTGGTAAGCGGCGCGAGAAATTGAGCTAATGAGTTTTTCTGCACGGGGGTCATTGTTGGGGCGTTGTACCATGACGGCAGCTATGTAACGCTTACCAGTAGGGGTATCAATGATACCAGCATCTGCTAATACAGTGCCAATATCGCCTGTTTTATGATATATGCGCGCGCCTTGATCTAAGCCGGAAGGTAGGAGATGATTTCGTTCTGTGCGTCGCATTATATCAAGTATTTGATCACGCGATCGCATACTAACTAATTTGCCCTGACTTACCATAGACAGCAGATTCCCCAATTCTTTAGGGCTGGTGGTGTTTGTGCCTTGCAAATCTGGCAATGGGTTGCGAATGGCTGTGCTGGTGAGTCCCCAACTCTGAAAACGCTGATTAACTGCTTCTATCCCTCCTAATCGGGCAATCAGCATATTGGTGGCGGTGTTGTCGCTGACGGTGATCATTTTAGTTGCGACTTCTAAAGCAGAATACTGCGTTCCAGCAGGGTTGGATTGTAGATTTCCCGAACCACCAACCATCATCTCCTTTTGCATGGTCAGCATTTCATCGAGGCGAATTTTACCAGTGTCTACATCCTGGAAAAAGGCAATTAAAACTGGGACTTTAATGGTGCTGGCCGCAGGTAAGCTGTTATCAGCATTAATATTTACGTATCCCCCTGTATCTAAATCAACTAGGAAAACCCCAGGAGTAAGATTGGGATTGGCTGCTGCCAACTCTTGGACAGCATTTTTTAAAGTTGGGATTTCTTGGGAGAGGTACAAGCCAGCAGCTGAGTTAGTTGGGGCGGGTTTTGGTTGCACTTGTCCACTATTGTTAGATGTAGTTGAAGTTGTAGGAGTGGTGTGGTTTGCGGGATCTAAGACTGATAAGACAGTACCAACAATAGCACCAATGCCAACGCCGACAATTAATAACCGGATGGCGTACAAAATCGCTCTAGCCATTGGCTTTAACCGCGTTTTTTTTGATACTCGTCTACCCATTTTTGGTAACGGCTGTCTCTGAACTCGTACTGTTTTTACCTTCACATTCCTCGACGGCGTTGGCATCTGCCTAGTTGCTGTAGGAATGGGTTTGACGACAGTCGGCATCATTAATCCTTGTTTGGACTTTCTCGTCCCAAGAGCAATGGGGGGAGGTAAAATATTGTTGTTATCCAAACGTGTGACGACCGCCGCACCTGTGGCTGCACGCTGCTGATTAGGAACTTTAACTTTTTTCGGTTCGCCTTTTGAAACTTTATGCGATCGCTGGCGACGGGTTACAGGTTGTCGCTGCGAAAAATTTCTTAGTTTGTCACCTGACTCTGACACTGCCACTCCTTGTAACTTACTCAATTTGTTGTTTAAGGCAGGAGGCAGGAGGCAGAAGGAAACTTTACTCGCCTCTAGTCCCTAGTCCCTAGACCTTTTTCCTTATATCCTGGTGTACCCAGTTTCATGACGGCTACTTAGTAGCATTTTTGTGTTTAGTTTATGTCATATTAAATAATTTGGGAAATAATTGCGTCAATCTTAAACTTTTGATAGAGGATTGGGAACTAATCAATTCAAAATTCAAAATTCAAAATTATTCGCGTTAGCGTCACGCAGTGAAGAACCTCTGAGGACTGGGGACTAATTCCCAAGTTCATGACGACTTATCTGTTTGGTTGTTAATTGCCCATTCTACCTGTCGCAGCAGGCCGCGCAACATTGCTACTTCGTTTGTTTGCAGATGAGCGCGATTATATAGTTGGCGGAATTTTTCCATGCGGCTGGTTGCTGTATGGGGATACAGGTAACCAATGCTTAGGAGTAACGATTCTAATTGCTGATAGTATGTCTCGACTAATTCTAATGGAGCTAGTTCCGTGACTGTGATGGTTGGCGTTTCGTTTAATTCTGCTTGTTGTGCCAGTTCGTAACAGCAGATACCCACCGCACTAGCTAAGTTCAAAGATGAATAATTGGGACTACTAGGAATGCGAACGAACCTGTGGGCATAATTTAATTCTTCATTGCTTAATCCCCTATCTTCCCTGCCAAAAATCAGGGCTGCGGGTTGGTGGGGTGGTTCTAATAACCAAGGTAGTGCCGTTCTAGGATTTTCTAAGGGGACTGAAAAATCGCGATCGCGTCCCGTGGTGGCGATCGCACTTACACATCCTTGCAAGGCTTCTGGTAGCGTGTCCACCACTACCGCCGACTCTAAAATATCTTTGGCATGAACAGCCATTCTCATCGCTTCTGTCGATAGGCGATCGCATTGGGGATTAACTAATACTAAATGCTCTAACCCGAAATTCTTCATCACACGGGCAATTGAGCCTACATTTAAAGGGCCGGCTGGTTCTACCAAAACAATTCGTATCCCAGCCAATCCCATTATTCACACTCCTAGCTTCTCTCAAAGCCAGCAGTCGGATTTGAACCGACGACCTTCCGATTACAAGTCGGATGCACTACCACTGTGCTATGCTGGCAGGTTTTTTGCTTACTCTCAAGCACTCACCGATTTTAAATTATATCACAACATAATTATTTGTCCAGTATTTAGTTGTGAGTAATGAGTGGAGAGTGAGGAGTGCTGAAATGATGAAATCATCAGCAAAGTTGATAAATTGATAAATGTAGCAAAAGCTTTCCCCCCCTTCTGCCTTCTGCCTTTCTTTTTGACATAGCAGGGGAAAGAAACAGAAGCATATAATTGTTCTTTACAGATCAAAAGCATGGCAGCATTGTTTGGACGAGATTTGTTAAGTCTGGCAGACTTGAATTCTACGGAACTTCAAGAACTGCTGCAATTGGCAACGCAGTTGAAATCACAACAGTTGCAGTTGCGATGTAACAAAGTTTTGGGGTTGTTGTTTTCTAAAGCCTCAACTCGCACACGAGTTAGTTTTACTGTGGCAATGTATCAATTGGGTGGACAAGTCATTGATCTAAATCCTAATGTCACCCAAGTTAGTCGGGGAGAACCCATACAAGATACGGCGCGAGTATTAGATCGATATCTGGATATTCTGGCAATTCGCACCTTTGAACAACAGGAGTTAGAAACTTTTGCTAACTATGCCAAGATTCCGGTAATTAATGCACTCACTGATTTAGAACATCCTTGCCAGATATTAGCTGATTTATTGACAGTACAAGAATGCTTTGGCACTCTTGCCGGGTTAACTTTAACCTATGTTGGTGATGGTAATAATGTTGCTAATTCTTTGATGCTAGGCTGTGCTTTAGCTGGGATGAATGTCAGAATTGCCACTCCTCAAGGCTATGAGCCAGATTCTACCATTGTGGAAAAAACACGCGCGATCGCTGCTAATAAAACAGAAGTTTTAATTACTAATGATCCACAGTTAGCAACTAAGGGGGCAGCCGTACTCTACACTGACGTTTGGGCAAGTATGGGGCAAGAAGCTCAAGCAGACGATCGCTTTCCGATTTTCCAACCTTATCAAATTTCTGAGCAGTTATTGAGCTTTGCAGAGCCAAATGCCATTGTTTTACATTGCTTACCTGCCCATCGCGGCGAAGAAATTACCGCAGAAGTGATTGAAGGTTCACAATCACGCGTTTGGGATCAGGCAGAAAATCGATTGCACGCCCAAAAGGCTTTATTAGTCAGTCTCTTAGGTGCAGATTGAGTTTTGAGTGCTGTTAGCGGAGCGGGGCGTTAGCCCGTGCT
Source organism: Anabaena sp. UHCC 0399 (assembly GCF_034931465.1). NCBI lineage: Bacteria > Bacillati > Cyanobacteriota > Cyanophyceae > Nostocales > Nostocaceae > Anabaena > Anabaena sp. UHCC 0399. The sequence goes on from NZ_JAYGGZ010000060.1 coordinate 29,594, forward strand.
GTTAGCGGTAGCGCGGCGTTTAGCCGGTGCTGAGGTAAGAGTCATTAGTCATTAGTTTTAACCTCTGTCACCTGTGTTTCTCAGAAGCAGTTTGAAAAGTCAAAAGGTAAAAGAACACAAACTTCTTTCTTTTACCTTTAAAAACTAATCAGACAAAATTAATTACCTGTTGTTTTACTGTCACCTGTCCCCTGTACCCTGTCACCTCTCCCCTATCCCTTATCTCTTTTCTCAACTACTTATTTTTATTTTTATCTTGTGATTAATGATTTTTTATAGTACTAATGTTCTAGGGACATTTATATTTACCTCCCTCATATTTTATGGAAAGGCTAACAGAAGCGCAACAAGAACTTTATGAATGGTTGGCAGAATATATCAGAACGCATCAGCATTCTCCTTCGATTCGCCAAATGATGCAAGCGATGAATTTAAAATCGCCCGCACCAATTCAAAGTCGTCTAGAACATTTACGCAATAAAGGATACATAGAATGGACTGAAGGGAAAGCGCGAACTATTAGAGTTTTACAATCTATCAAGCAAGGTGTGCCGGTTTTAGGCACAATTGCGGCTGGTGGTTTAATAGAACCTTTTACTGATGCTGTAGACCATATCGATTTTTCTAATTTTACCTTACCACCCCAAACCTATGCTTTACGGGTAGCTGGGGATAGCATGATTGAAGATTTAATTAGTGACGGTGATTTAGTCTTTCTGCGTCCAGTTCCCGAACCTGAACATTTAAAAAATGGCACAATTGTTGCAGCCAGAGTAGATGGCTACGGTACTACATTAAAACGTTTTTATCGAAATGGCGATCGCGTCACCCTCAAACCCGCCAACCCCAAATACAACCCCATCGAAGTTTCAGCTATGCAAGTCCAGGTACAAGGTTCTCTCGTCGGCGTTTGGCGCGGTTACGTCTGAATAAAAAATAGGGACTGGGACAAGGAAGCATTTCTACCTTGTCTCTTTCCAACACTTCATACCAAATCTGCAAGATTTCTTTAATTTTGAATTTTGAATTTTGAATTTTGAATTTTTATGTACCTGACGCTAAATCCAGTGCAGCAACTACCCTCTTTCCGCCTGAAATTACCCTTTGTTAAGGAAGGTGGGGGGAGTTACCAAACTCAACCATTACCAGGATGCCCTAAAATGCCGACATCTCTGCAATTACGCCAGTATCAGCAACAAGCTATTACTAACTGGTTTGCAAATAACGGCAGAGGTACGTTGAAAATGGCTACTGGTAGTGGTAAAACTATCACTGCACTGGCTGTAGCTTGTGAACTGTACAAACAAATTAACTTGCAAGTGTTATTGGTGGTGTGTCCCTACCGCCATCTTGTCACCCAATGGGCGAGAGAATGCGAAAAGTTTAATTTACAACCAATTTTAGCTTTTGAGAACGTCCGCAATTGGCAAAGTCAACTTTCTACCCAACTTTACAATCTACGTTCTAGTTCTCAAAGTTTTGTCACGGTGATTACTACTAACTCGACATTAATTGGTGATGGGTTTCAATCGCAACTCAAGTATTTTCCGGTCAAAACTTTAATTATTGGTGATGAAGCTCATAATTTAGGCGCACCTAAATTAGAAGAAAGTTTACCCCGCAGTGTGGGTTTAAGACTAGCTTTGTCTGCTACACCAGAAAGATATTTTGATGATAATGGTACACAATCTCTATTTGATTATTTTGGCACAGTTTTGCAGCCGGAGTTTACTTTGAGAGATGCAATTTCTCAGGGTGCTTTGGTTCATTACTTGTATTATCCCATACTTGTAGAATTAACTGAAGCTGAAAGTATTGCCTATTTAAAACTAACTAAAAAAATCGGTAGGTCTCTACTCTACCGTGATCGAGAAAATGGGCAATCATCTAATTTTGAGGATAACGAAGATTTAAAGCCATTATTAATGCAAAGAGCGAGATTAATTGGTGCAGCAGCCAATAAATTAAATGCCCTACGGGAATTAATGGCAACTCGTCGGGAAACTACCCATACACTTTTTTATTGTAGTGATGGTTCTCTAGAAACAGGGCAGCGTTCATCTTTACAACAACTCAAAGCTGTTGCTAAAATTCTAGGGGTAGAATTAGGTTATAAAGTCAGTACCTACACAGCCCGAACACCTTTAATAGAAAGAGAAATTTTACGAAATCAATTTGAAAATGGTGAATTACAAGGTTTAGTTGCAATTCGCTGTTTAGATGAAGGGGTGGATATTCCAGCTATTAAAACGGCGGTAATTTTGTCAAGTTCTGGCAATCCTCGCCAATTCATTCAGCGACGGGGAAGAGTGTTACGCCCCCACCCACATAAGGAGCGAGCTACTATATTTGATATGATTGTTTTGCCACCAGATTTAGATCGAGAAACCATAGAAGTAGAACGCAATCTGTTAAGAAAAGAACTAAGACGCTTTGTTGAGTTTGCTGACTTAGCTGATAACGCAGGTGAAGCTAGGATAAAACTACTTACTTTACAAAAACGATATGGCTTGTTAGATATTTGACAAAAAATACAAATTACTCACGGTAGCGATCGCTAGGAAATTATTGTAAATACTTATATCATTGATAAGAAAATCTGTATTATCAATAGTACATTACAAAATGTTGCTTTCAGAGCATAGTCAAAATAACATCACAATTTTCTTTGATAGAAACGCAAACTATAGCCTATGTGGTGAAATACTCGTAATCTTCCAGCTTTTTTACTATTTAGACTTTTAACGATAACTCCTTTGTAAAATTAAGTCTCTATTGAACAGGCGGTTGAAGAATGAATTCACCGTATGCTATTGATTTGCCGACTCTAGACTTAGTAATTCAATATTCGCCTTGGACTGTAACACCAGATACGCTGGTGATTGATGTAATTGGTTTAATGAATCGGGTAAGAGGTGGTGATAGTAGTCTATTCAATGCCATATCGCCCCAGCACGACAGTTGTGCTTTGATCGTCGAGGGAACGAGGTTAGTAGGAATATTCACGCTGCAAGATGTAGTACATTTGACTGCTTTAGGGAGGAATTTATCTGAGGTAAGAATCGCTGAGGTGATGACACAACCAGTTATTAACCTCACACTTACTGAGAGTGAAAATGCCCTGGCGGCTTTATTATTCATGCGTCAGCACCAGATTCGTCACTTACCTGTAGTAGATACAAAGGGAGAATTAATCGGGCTGATTACTCAAGACAGGATTCGTCAGGTGGTTGAGCCAGCACACTTGTTGAAATTTCGCACCGTGGCGGAGGTGATGGTAACTACATTAGTTCACGCGCCACCAACTGCATCAGTGTTAGAATTAGCCCAATTGATGAGCGATCGCCGCATCAGTTGTATAGTGATTGTGGCAGGAGAGCAGGAGAAAAAAAAGAGCAGCCCTCTATTACCAGTGGGGATTATAACTGAGCGAGACATCGTAAATTTTCAGTTGCAAAGACTGGATATCGCCCAAACTCCGGCGGAAGCAGTAATGAGTCAGCCGGTATGCAGCGTCAGTTCAACTGCGTCCTTGTGGACGGTGAAGCAGTTGATGCAGGAGCAAGGGGTGCGGCGAGTCATCGTAGTGGGGGAGCAAGGAGAACTCCAAGGGCTAGTAACACAAACTAATCTGCTACAAATCTTTGACCCCGCAGAAATCCTAGGAGTCATGGAAGCCTTACAAAAAACAGTAGAAGAGCAGACAGTGCAATTGAGGGAAGCCAACGAACAGTTACAGCAACACGTAAGACAACGCCAACAGGTAGAAGCATCACTCCAGCAAACCGAAGCAGAATTAGAATTGCGAGTAGCAGAAAGGACTGCTGAACTGGTGCAGGCAAATACACGCTTACGAGGAGAAATAGCAGAGCGCGAAAAAGTTGAGGTAGCTTGCCAAGAAAGCGAGCAACGCTTGCAACTTGCACTCTCAGCTAGCAGCACAGGTATTTGGGACTGGAATCTCAAAACTAATGAGGTGATCTGGTCTGAGAGTATGTTCCCTTTATTTGATGTCAATCCTGATAAATTCGAGGGTAAGTTTGAATCATCATTTTTGAATTTCGTTCATCCAGAAGACCGTGAATTCGTAGCGCAGTCAATGGCGCGGGCTATTGATGAGCAAGCTATCTGTGATATTGAGTTTCGAGTAGTTTGGGCTGATGGTAGAGTACACTGGGCCAATGGCAAAGGGAAAGTCTTCTACGATAAAAATAGTCAGCCGGTACGTATGATTGGGGCGCATCAGGATATCACTGCTCGCAAACAGGCAGAACACATAATCCGAGAGCAAGCAGCTTTAATTGATATCGCCACCGATGCTATTTTTGTTCGAGATTTAGAAAAACGCATCCTATTCTGGAGTCGAGGTGCTGAAAACTTATACGGTTGGACAGCAGAGGAAAGCTTGGGAAAGAAAGCTGATGAGTTATTTTGTCGAGGATTATCATCACAACTTGCAATAGGTATGCAAGAAACGATTGAGGAAGGTTCTTGGCAAAGTGAGTTAGAGCAAATCACCAAAACTGGGAAAAAAATTATCGTTGCGAGTCGGTGGACGCTGGTACGCGATGAATCGGGAAAACCTCAATCCATCCTAGTAGTAAACACCGATATTACAGAGAAAAAACAACTAGAGCAACAATTTTACCGCGCTCAAAGGCTTGAGAGTGTAGGAACTCTCGCAAGTGGCATTGCTCACGACCTCAACAATGTCTTTGCTCCCATTATGATGATTGCTCAATTACTGCCTTCCAGATGCAAAAATGTTGATGCGCGGACTCAAGAACTATTCCAAACACTGGAAAATAGTTCTCAGCGTGGAGCTAACTTAGTCAAACAAATTCTCACCTTTGCCCGTGGGACAGAAGGGAAACCGATTCTATTACAACCTGGACATCTGCTCAAAGAACTAGTCAAAGTTATCAAACAGACATTTCCCAAATCTATAGAAATTCAGACTCATATCCCCACTAACACACTGTGGATGGTTAAAGCCGATCCTACCCAACTGGAGCAGGTGTTTATGAATCTCGCAGTCAACGCCCGTGATGCTATGCCCAATGGTGGGATATTGACCATCTTTGCGGAAAATCGCTTCCTTGATCAAACCTATGCCCGGATGAACCTTGATGCTCATCTGGGAGACTACATCGTTGTTACAGTCTCTGATACAGGAACAGGCATTCCTCCAGAGTTATTGGAGCATATTTTTGAGCCATTTTTTACAACTAAAGAACTTGGGACAGGTACAGGACTAGGACTAGCAACAGTTTTAGGTATTGTCAAAAACCACGCTGGTTTTGTGGAGGTATCGAGTCAAGTAGGCAAAGGTACGCAATTTCAGGTGTACTTGCCAATAGGAGAAGGAACATTGGCCGAGTCGAGAATAGAAGGAGAACTGCCCAGAGGTAACGGCGAGTTAATTTTGATAGTAGACGATGAATTAGTAATTCAAGAAACAACCAAGGAAACCTTAGAAAATTATAACTACAAGACCCTTGTAGCTAACGATGGTATTGAGGCGATCGCACTTTATGCACAATACCAGCAAGAAATCAGCGCAGTCTTACTAGATATGCTCATGCCCAACATGGACGGATTAACCACCATCCGCACCCTGAAAACCCTAGACCCCGAAGTTAAGATTATTGCCACCAGTGGTTTACCCGCCAACTGCCAAAAAGCCCTTTTCGTAGGTGCGACAGCCTTCTTATCCAAACCCTACACAGCAAGAGATTTATTGACTACTTTCTCTCATAAGTAAGTAGTTAATAAATCTCTCTTCTCTCTGCGGGAAGCTCCGCGAATGCGCGAGTAAATCATCCCCCATTCAGCAACGCCAACATATTCTGTGTAAATTTTTTCTAAAAGCTGTAGTCAATTGTACGTTATGTGAGAAAATAGATAAATAATAGTATAATGGGGCATTCGCAAAAATTTTAAAATCACAAAAGTCCGATTATAAAAAACTTCAGCATCATTCAAATATATCAGCAACCGCAACAAAAATAAAGACCATTTTGTCAAAAAATTTTAAAATTTAACAGCGATAATTTGCCGAATTAAAAAATAGCCATAATAGTGGCTTTACGGATGTAAAAACAGCAATTGCGGCAGTTAAAATAGAGAAACCCGATCTGCAAAAAATAAGATGTCGCCAGAGCAAAATATAGATGATGTGCAAGAGCCAATTATGAATGCTCCGCCAGAGGTGCGACAAATTATAGAACGAGTATGGCATTTAGAAAAAAATAGACTAGATAAGAAAAGTAATAGCCCCATCAATGATGATATTTTAGACATTGTGAAGGGATCAGTGCAATGAAGCTCACTTCCATTAAATTGTGTAACTTCCGCTCCTTTTATGGCAAAACCCCAGAGATGATAATTTCTGGGGGAGATGTTCTCAACACCACAATTATTCATGGCAATAACGGCTCAGGTAAAACCAGTTTACTAAATGCCTTTACGTGGGTATTATATGAGAAGTTTAGTGCTGCCTTTGCCTCCACAGAACAATTAGTCAATAAAAGAGCGATCGCCCAAGCACAACCAGGACAAGCTGTAGAATGTTGGGTAGAAATTAACTGGGAACACGAAGGTAAACGCTATAACGTCAAACGCCAATGTCGCGGTTATAAAAATAAAACTGACTTTGCAGTCGGTAAAACCGAATTACTCATGCAAGTAGCTGGAGATGATGGTAGGTGGTATTTTCCACTCCAGCAACCAGAAGAAATTATCGGGCAGATTTTACCAGTCAGTTTACACCAATACTTCTTCTTTGACGGCGAACGCATCGAAGAAATAGTACGTTCTGATAAGAAATCAGAAATTGCGGAAGCCACAAAAATTTTCTTAGGTGTAGAAGTAATTAACCGTTCCATCAAACATCTTGGAGAAGCCAAAAAAAGTTTAGAGAATGAACTAAAAGCCATTGGTGACTCAGAAATCAAACAGCTTTTAAGAGAACAAGCCAAACTCGAACAAGAAATTGAGCAAATCAACACCCGGCAAACAGAAATAAAGCAAGAATTAGAATATCAACAAACCTTTAAAAAAGAAACAGGTAATCGCCTGCAAGAACTCAGCGCAGCCAAAGAATTGCAAGAGAGACGACAAGAATTAGAAAATCAAAAGAAATTAAATCAAGATAATTGGCGACAAACAAAAGAAGCTCTAAAAAAAATTATTTCCTCACGGGGTTATACTGTCTTACTATCAGACACAACAGCCCAATTTCGCGCCATTCTCCATGACCTAAAGCAGCGAGGTGAGTTAACCTCTGGAATTTCGCGGGAATTTGTTACAGAATTACTCAACTCTCAAAGTTGTATTTGTGGTGCAGAATTACATCCAGAGAATCATGCCCATGCTAATGTAAGTATGTGGTTAGATAAAGCAGGTTCTTCATCAGTAGAAGAAACCGCAATTCGCATGAGCGCACAAGTAGACGAAATTGACAAACAAGCCGCAGCTTTTTGGGAAGAAGTAGACAGAGAACAAACCAGAATCAATCAATTACGTCAAAACATTTCCCAAATCGAAAGCGAATTAGATAACATTCAAGAACGTTTGAGAAAAGACCCCAACGAAGAAATCAGCAACTTGCAAAAACGCATCGATGAAATTGAAAGCAAAATTGATGAATCTAACCGAGAACAAGGTGCAAATCAACAAAAAATTACTCAGCTAAAAACAGAAATCGATGCTTTAATTAAACAAATTGCCAAACAAAAGCTGAACGAAGATAAACAATTATTAGCACAAAAACGCATCAACGCTACTCAAGATGCCATTGAACGCCTAACCGAAGTCAGAAACCGCCAAGAAAAGCAATTTCGCTTACAATTAGAAAAAAGATTACAAGAAATATTTACTACTATTTCTTTCACCCCTTACGTTCCCACAATTAGCGATAAATATGAATTAACACTAATAGAAAATACCTCTGGTATAGAAGCAGCCGTAGCGGCTTCCACAGGTGAAAATCAAATTCTCAGTTTATCATTTATCGCCAGTATTATTGATAAAGTCAGAGAATGGAGTGCCAAGCGTAAAATCCTCACCATACCCGATAGTAGCACCTTCCCAATTGTCATGGATTCACCCTTTGGTAGTTTAGACGAAACCTATCGCCGCCGCATTGCTCAAACATTACCAAAATTAGCAAATCAGTTAATCGTCTTAGTCACAAAAACTCAATGGCGGGGTGAAGTAGAAGCCGAAATGTCAGACAGAATTGGTAGAGAATACGTCTTAATTTATTATTCCTCTAAACCAGACTGTGAACAAGACTATATCGAAATAGCCGGAGAAAGATATCCTTTAGTAAAGCAAAGTCCCAATGAGTTTGAATATACCGAAGTAATTGAAGTAGAAAGAGATTGGTAATCTGATAATTCCTAAGTTTTTATTCAGGAATTTAGTTCTTTTGACCTATGTTCATTAAACCTCAAATTCAAATACCAAAACAATTACCATTTTTAGAAAAATTATGTTGGCAAAGAGAAGATATAAAAAATCTTACTCTTTTAGAAATGCTGAAAATATATGAGCGAGGATGGCATTATCGAGGAGTTTTAGGTGATTTGAGCCAAACAGAAACTTTATTTGTGCAACAATTAGCTCAATATTATAAATCCTGGTTAGGAGTGCAAATGTTTGAGAGGGAATTGCATCAAATAATTTTAAATGTTCTTAATCAATTAAATGCTAATTTTTTACTAGAATCTGAAGCATACTTTGGTGGCGGAACTCTGGTGAGTTTAAAACATGGCGAATATAGATTAAGCAAAGATATAGATTTTCTCTGTTCTTCTGGTACTGGCTATCGATGGCTACGACAAAACATAGCCGAAAATCAATATAATGCCCTATTTAATACACAAAACAATCTCAAATTTCCGAGAGAAATCAAATCTGACCAGTACGGGGTAAGATTTGCCATTATGGTTGATGAAACTCTGCTAAAATTTGAAATTATTAGGGAAGGACGTATCGAATTGGGAGAACCAGATTATCCCACTTGGTCGCCCGTACCATGCTTAAATGAAATTGATAGCTTTGCTGAAAAACTTTTAGCCAACTCCGACAGATGGAACGATTCTTCAGTAGATTCGAGAGATTTAATCGATTTGGCTATCCAAAGGCTCAAGTCTCCAATTCCGATAGAAGCTATTAAGAAAGCAGAGACAGCCTATCCCGTAATTGAACCTTTAAAAAAAGCGATATCTTCTTTTCAAAATAACCCTGCTTATCGAGACAAATGTTTTACTGCTTTGCGAATCATCAACCCCAGTAAAGTTATTGATGGGATTGATTTAATGGCGGCGGATTTATCATTAGAAAAAACAGTTAGAACACTCAGCGAAAGTTAATTACTGCAACCCCCAAAAAACAAAGATATATTTTTTTGTAACGAACTACAGATCAACCCAGAAGAATAAAGATAATTTATCGGTGTTTATATGTACTGATAAAAATGAACTTTAGAAATATTTCTCTAGCAATTGGCTTAATTCTCAGCTTATCAAACTCCCCCGTTCTAGCCTTCCCTGATACCCAAAAAGATTGGGCAAAAAATTGCATCCAACAACTAGGAGAACGCAAACTAATCACAGGCTATCCTGATGGCAGTTTTCGCCCCAACGCTACAGTAACACGGGCAGAAGCAGCCGTACTAATGCTCAATGCCTTCCCTAATGCACCCATCAAGCGCAGTGCTATTACATTTAAAGATGTACCCGTTAATTATTGGGCAAATAAAGCCATTATCACAGCTTACCAAAAAGGATTTTTTTCTGGTTATCCCAACGAAATTTTTCAACCTAACCAACCAATTCCTAGGGCGCAAATTATCGGTGTTATGGCTGGGGCGAAAAATTATAACTCCCTACCTAACCCAATGCAGACATTAAAACAATATTTTGATGATGCTGCACAAATACCTAACTATGCCCAAAGTGCGATCGCATCTGCGACAATTAACAGTATTGTGGTTAACTACCCCAATGTCAAACAGCTAAAACCCCTTCAAAGTAGCACTAGAGGCGAGGTTGCGGCTTTGATGTGTCGGGCGTTGAATATCTACACAGTTCCCCCGCAATATATCGCAGGTGTCACCGTCCAACCCCAAGAAGTGCGTTCCTTACCGGGAAAACTAGATACAATTCCCACCTTTAACAGCAACAGTCCTGAACTAGTGACAACTGAAGGAATTTTACTTTCCACCTTCCCCCCAGAAGGTAAGCAGGTACAGGATGCACATTTAAATTATGCTTTTCAAGGCAGATTTGATATCTTCACCCATCATATCGCCCGCGCAGAGACAGCAAATCAAAATCGCATTGTCTACCAAGGGATAATCGTACATAATCCCGGTAATCAACCTGTCACATTGCAAGTATTACAAGCCGCCAGCTACTTAACCAGAGAAGCACCGTTTATCAACTTACCTGATATGGCGGATAATGCCCAAAGTACAGTCTATTCCGGCCCTGGTAGTCGGACAATGACCGATGTTTTACAGGGTAAAAGACAAGCTATTTTTCCGGAACAAATAGTTATAGCACCGGGAAAAACTGAAATATTAACTAGTTTACCCATCCCTGTCCAAGCACCTGGTTCTAATGGTCGCACTGTGATGATGCGTTTGGTGAGTAGTGCGCCAGTGTATTTGGCTAATTTAGCCAAGAATAGTAATGTCTCTCCTAACTTAACCGAGTGGCAAACAATCCTCAATACAGGTAGTTTAGCAGGGAAGCGCGACCCCATACCTACACCCCTTGACCCTCCTAGAGAACCGACAGTATTTAGCCGTGTGGCTGGTGTCTCTGAGGGTACGCGATGGCTAGCGGTAATTACAGACAGCCCAAGTATATCTGGGTTGACAATACCCCAACCAGGAAAAGCATTCTCTTACCCCTTGGGAACTGTGCATTTAATTACCCTCAGTACAGGACAAATTCAAAGTGCGCCGATGTTGAAACGTTATCCTGATACGGCTTACTTTGCTCACAGTAACTATGGTGTAGAATACAATCTCAGTTTGCCTCTATTTAACTCCAGCAATCAAACTCGGACTGTAACTGTAGCAATTCAAACACCATTAAAAGATGAGGGTGGTACAGATAGACTGCTGTTTTTAAATCCGCAAGTAGAACAGGTATTTTTTCGGGGAACGGTGCGGGTAGGTTACACCGATGATAATGCTAGGGAACAGACGCGTTATCTGCATCTAGTACAGCGACGGGGACAACCAGGGGAAGCTTTGGTACGGTTGAAGATGGTAGCCGGGGAGAAGCGGCAAGTTCGGGTAGACTTTTTGTATCCTCCTGATTCTACTCCGCCGCAGGTTTTGACTGTGAGAACTGAGGGGTGATTTTACTCACGCAGAGGCGCAGAGACGCAGAGAGGAGGAGAGATTGTTAGATTTAAATTATCTCCAATTTGTATAGGTGGTTTATGAGTATTAAGACTGAGGCGACAATTGAAGATTTATACCGCTTGCCTGACAATTGTAAGGCGGAAATTGTGAATGGGAAATTGGTGCTGATGTCTCCAACTGGATTTTTACCAGGACGTGCTGGGGGTGAAATTTATGCTAGTCTGCGTGAATATGAACGCTTGACTAAAAGTGGCTATGCTTTGCCAGATAATGTGGGTTTTTTGGTGAATCTTCCTCACTGTCGTTCTTTGAGTCCTGATGCTGCGTTCTATACTGGTAAACCTACTGGTGGAAAGTTTCTCAATGGTGCGCCTGTGTTTGCGGCTGAGGTCAGAAGTGAAAATGATTATGGGGATAAGGCTGAGGAAGATATGGCAAATAAGCGGTGTGATTATTTTGCGGCTGGTACTTTGGTAGTCTGGGATGTGGATGTACTCAAAGAGGAAGTGATTAGGGTATACCATGCAAGCAATCCCGAACAACCGCAAGTTTATCGTCGTGGTGAGATGGCGGAAGCTGCACCCGCATTACCAGGATGGTCATTTCCGGTAGATGATTTGTTTTTTTCT
>NZ_JAYGGZ010000061.1:0-40835 GCF_034931465.1 Anabaena sp. UHCC 0399
CCTAATTATTATCTAAGTAAATCCTAAATTATATTGTATATTGATTTGTGTAATTAATTTTGTTAGATTACTTATTCCGGGCATTTGGGCGGCTGGAGATGTTCAAGATCACGTTTATCGTCAAGCAATTACCGCCGCCGGTACTGGTTGTATGGCAGCTTTGGAGGCTGAGAGGTGGTTGTCACAAAGGCGATGGTCTCCGACCGACCGGAGGTCATCGCCTCCAGTGGAAACAACGCCATCACTTGTTTCTTTCACTGCCTAAAGAGTCTTTTTTGTCACAATTATCAGGATATAAATATGCAAGAAACTTTTTCTATTGAGCAAACTTTCTTCACAGGAAAAAAAGCTTTTGACTGGTTGATGCAGAAATCCGAGCAGCTAATCATTGTCCAATTTGTAGCTCCTTATTGTCCTTCCTGTGAAACACTTAAACCTGTACTACATCAAATAGCTAAGGAAAATACAGGTAAATTACATTTAGTTGAACTCGATATGAGTGAAGAACCTGAATTAGCGATTAATTTTGGTGTCAGAAGCGCACCAACAGTAGTATTTTTTAAAAAACAGCAAATCCGCGCACAAATCGCAGGTTTGAAATCTAAACAACAGTACACAGACATGATTCAATCCACGCTTTAGATTAACGCCAAAATCAAAACGAGTTGTAACTATTGTTCAGAAACTTGGGCTGCACGAGCGATTCCAGCTAGAGAAATCCGTTCTAGGAGAATCGGTCAATCACTTTTTTTGTTGGTGCAAGGACGAAATGCCATCTGCAGTTATGGCATTTGAACCGTTGTTTACCGTTATGGATGCGGCCATTCTTGACCGTTTGGCGAAGATGCACAAATGGGGCAGGTAGGTATGAGACGAGACCAGCAAGAAACTCTACTTTTCCATCATTACATCTTGAGCAACTACCCACAGGTTTATCTTTATTCCCATTCACAAAAAGGATGTTTTACTAAATAGCTGTTGTAATATTTGGGATCGCCAGAAACTTCTTCCCCAATCCAATCTGGTAATTCAATCTGTTGTGCTTCATCAGTGAGTTCAACTTCTGCTAATATCAATCCTTGATTAGCTCCGGCAAAGTCATCTACCTCCCAGACTAAACTACCTAAATTTATTTTGTATCTGGTTTTTTCTATTAAAGGACGCACACATAATGTATCGAGCATTTCTTGAGCATCTGCTAAAGGAATTGGATACTCAAATTCAGAACGAGAATAGTTGATAGTCATGCCTTTAATTGTGAGATAGCCTTGATTTCCGACAATGCGGATGCGTACAGTAGCACCTTGGCTAGAAATATATCCTTGGCGATATAAACTACCTTTAGCTAGTTGTCTCCAACTGTCGTCTTTGACTAAAAATTTGCGTTCGATTTCTTTGGCCATAAATTATAAATTTGAGGTATAAATTATCTCAATCATAAATCATTTGTGAGTGCAGAGAACCCCAGTTTATCGAAGAAACCGGGGTTTTGATGTCTGCTCATTCTACAAATAATCTGGTGGTAGAGAGACTTTGCAATTTCAAGTCTCTACTTACAATCGAAAATAGCACCACGAATGCAGGCTTGTAAATGTTCAGCTAGTACCTGAACATGAGGTGGTTGCATCATGGTTAAATGAGTACCGGGAACAATATGGATATCTACTGGTTCATCTGAAAAATTATTCCAACCCAAGGTTAAATCTTGGAGGCGATTAACGTATTCTGCGATCGCCTGTTCTTCTTCATGAACTTCACTAGCACGGAATAAAGTAATAGGAGTGTTGTTTACCAACGACGGGAAGTAATTACTAAAGGCTTGCGTATGGGTTTTGTACACTTGCACAAAGCCTCTGAGTTGAATTTTACTAGCATCAGTCGGCAAAATTTGCGCAATTTTCAACTGTTCCAGTAGGTAATCTAACTGAGTTTCTGCACTCAAGGGCTGTAAAGTTTCGTAGTCAAGTTGCAGGGTTGTATTAAACAACCGTTCCATGACTTTGGCTACTTGCATCAACCACATCGCATCATCTAATTCTATTTTCCGCGATCGCTCAGAACGAACTGGTGCGATAGTATCGAGAATTGCTAACAGTCCAATTTCGTGTCCTTGCTGTTGTAGCTGCTGCGCCATTTCAAACGCTACTAAGCCGCCAAAGGAATGACCACCTAATAAATAAGGCCCTTGGGGTTGGACGGTTTGAATAGCTTTGATGTACTCAGTTGCAATCTCTTCAATGCGGTGTAATGGTTCTGATTCCCCGTCTAAACCTTGGGCTTGCAAACCGTAGAATGGTTGTTCTGCACCCAAACAACGGGCTAAATCATAGAAATACAGCACATTTCCGCCTGCGCCGGGGATGCAGAAGAAAGGGGGATTGATGCCGTTGGTTTGAATGGGAACTAAGCTTGACCATAAAGAAGCATCTGTTGACTGACGCAGCAGATTGGCTAATTCTTCAATGGTTGGGTTTTGGAAGAGGGAGGCTAGGGGTAATTGTTTATGCAGCTTTTGTTGAATTTGCGCCATCAAACGCACTGCTAACAGGGAATGTCCGCCAATTTCAAAGAAGTTATCGCGGATTCCTACCCATTTAACGCCTAAAACCTCAGACCAAATTTGTGTAAGTTGCAATTCTAAAGAGTCGCGGGGGGCTACAGCTAACTGTGATGGATTGATTCCATTGGGTGAAGGTAGCGATCGCCTATCAACTTTACCACTAGGCGTTAAAGGTAAAGCATCCAAGGCCACAAACACTGATGGCATCATATATTCAGGTAACTGTTGCTGTAGAAAATGACGCAACTCTGAAGGTGTGGCTTGTTGTTCCGAGTTGAAGACAACATAAGCTATGAGGCGTTTTTCAGTGGAAGTTTCCCCTTGGACAACCACAATCGCCTGTTTCACGTGGGGATGATGATTCAACGCCGCTTCAACTTCACCTAATTCAATGCGGAAGCCGCGCACCTTCACTTGATTGTCAAGACGACCAAGATATTCAATATTACCATCAGGTAAAAAACGCGCTAAATCCCCTGTTTTATATAATTTAGCCTGATTATGAGTAATGAATTTCTCAGCAGTCAACTCTGGACGGTTCAAATAACCTCTAGCTACACCCACACCACCGATATATAACTCACCCCTAACTCCCATCGGTACTGGTTGTAGATATTTATCTAAAATGTAGGTTTGAGTATTAGCGATCGCCTGACCAATCGGCGGTAACATCGGCCACTCTTCCACATCATCACTTAGAGTAAACGCCGTCACCACATGAGTTTCTGAAGGGCCATACTGGTTATGTAGTGTACAATTTCCCAAACGTTGTAGAAAATTCTTTAAAGCGGGTGTCACTTGTAACTGTTCCCCGGCTGTGATGATTTCCCGTAAAGGTGGCAAAGATTCCACATTAGCTGAGACTTCCGCTAATTGCTGCAAAGCTACAAAAGGCAAGAATAACCTTTCTACACCTTCCTCTGAGAGTAAATTGAATAACGCAATAGTATCTTTGCGTGTGTCTTCTGGTAATAAAACCAATGTTCCCCCAGCACACCAAGTTGCAAAAATTTCTTGGCAGGACACATCAAAACTCACCGGCGCAAATTGTAGAGTTTTAGCGTTAGCGGCTATGGAAGTATGATTAATTTGCCACTGGAGGAGGTTAACTAAAGCACTATGGGGCATAGCTACACCCTTGGGTTTACCAGTAGAACCAGAGGTATAAATTACATAAGCTAAGTTGTCCGAAGTTAGTCCACTGACAGGGATGTGTGAGGGCAGATTATCCCAGGAGACAGCATCTAAACAAACTACCTGCGCTGTGTGTGTTGGGAATATTTCTACTAAGTTTGATGTTGTTAGTAATACAGCCGCTTGGGAATCTTGTAGCATATAAGCCAAGCGATCGCCTGGATAAGTCGAGTCGAGAGGAACATAAGCACCGCCAGCTTTGAGAATCGCCAACAAACCCACAACTAAATCTAGGGAACGTTCAATACAAATACCCACTGCGACTTCTGGCTGCACACCCAAAGTCTGTAAGTAATGCGCCAACTGATTTGCACGAGTATCTAACTCAGCGTAAGTTAGTTGTTTTTCCCCAAACACCACAGCTATATGATCAGGTGTAAGCTGTACCTGAGTTGCCAATAATTCTGGGATAGATTCCTCTATGGCGTAAGTTGTCCCATCCCCTAATAATTGTTGCTGTTCCGCCTCAGTCAGCAACGGTAACTGAGCAATTCTTTCCTCTGGATGAGCGACAATCCCCGCCAGCAGGGTTTGGAAATGGGCAATCATGCGGCTGATCGTCTCTGGCTCAAATAAGTCGCTGTTATATTCCCACCAACCCGCAAGCCCTTGTTTTGTCTCCCAAATTGACAAGGTTAAATCAAACTTGGCGGTGACATTTTCACTCGCCAATGGGACAAAACTCAAGCCAGGTAATTCTAAATTACCCATCGGCGCATTCTGTAAAATGAACATCACCTGAAACAAAGGTGCATGACTCAGTTTGCGTTCCGGCTGCAAAGCTTCTACTATTTGCTCAAAGGGTACATCCTGATGAGCATAGCCATCTAAGGCTACTTGTTTTACCTGATTCAATAATTCTGAGAACTTGGGATTATCTGCAACTTTATTTCTCAGCACCAAAGTATTGACAAAAAAGCCAATTAATGGTTCTAATTCTTTGCGGTTGCGGTTGGCGATGGGAGTACCGACGAGAATATCATCCTGACCAGTGTAGCGGTGCAGCAACGTCACAAACGCCGCTTGCAAGGTCATAAATAAGGTAGCCCCTGCTTGTTGGCTAAGGAGGTTGAGTTGTTCGCTGAAGTCTTTTCTCAATTGGAAAGCCAAGCGATCGCCTCTAAAAGTCTGCACAGCCGGCCGGGGTTTATCGGTGGGTAGTTCTAATACAGGGGGTGCATCTGCTAGTTGTTGCTGCCAATAATTCAGCTTAGTTTCTAATACTTCCCCAGTTAACCATTGTCTCTGCCACACTGCAAAGTCGGCATACTGGATGCTCAAATCTGGTAATGGGGAAAGTTTACCCGCAGCTAAGGCCGGATACATCGCCGAGAGTTCTTGAATGATTACCCCCATTGACCAACCATCAGCGACAATATGATGCAGAGTGAAAAGCAACACATGGGAATTTGCATCTAATTGTAATAGTGTCGCCCTGACTAAAGGTGCTTGGTTGAGGTCGAATGGTTTTTGGGCTTCTTCGTTGCTGAATTTTTCTACGGCTGCTTGTTGTTGGTTGTTTGATAGTTCCCGCAGGTCGATAATTTCTAAACTTAAACTAGCATCAGTGTTAATTACCTGGACAGGATTACCATCGATTAAATGAAAACTGGTTCTTAAAATTTCGTGACGCTGGACAATATCGGAGAGTGTTTGTTTGAGTGCGTTTACTTGCAATTCCCCAGTAATTTGCAAAACGTTGGGCATATTGTAAGTGGAACTCGCCCCTTCTAATTGGTAGAGAAACCACAATCGCTGCTGCGCCCATGACATTGGTAGGGGTTCGCCTGTTCTGGGTATGGGTGTTATAGCAGTTGCGGTTAATCCTGTTCCACCTTGACGCAGATTACTAATAAATTGATCCAGTTCCACAACGCTGGGTGCTTCAAATAAACACCGCAGGGGTAACTCTACGGGAAATGCTTCCTGTAGGCGAGAAATTACCTGAGTTGCTAACAGGGAATGTCCCCCCAACTCAAAGAAGTTATCATAAACGCCGATTTCTTCTAGTCCCAACACCTCAGCAATAATTGCAGCGATGATTTCTTCCTCTGCGGTACGGGGAGGAACAAAACTCACAGTCCGACTCAGTTCTAGATTGGGTACAGGTAACGCCACCCGGTCAACTTTACCATTAGGAGTTAAAGGTAAGACGGGTAATAACATGAAAGCGTTAGGTATCATGTAGCCTGGAAGTTTATCTTTCAGAAAACTCCGCAGTTGTGGGATTAACTTACGCGCTAGTTGTCCCTGTAGTAAGTTATTGCCGTAATTACTCCAAGGTTCAATTGTCTGTGAATGCTCAAAAATCGGGAGAACATTCTGATTACCTTTAACAAACACCACATCATAATTACCCTTCTCTGTCTGTGACCAACTGATGTGTACCTGTAATGATAATTCTTTTTCCCAACGCCAAAACTCTTCCGGATCAATCAACGAGTCCCCAGTCCCCAATCCCCTCTGTAGTTCGCCGACTGTTGCGTTTTCGGGAAGACTTGCTAATAAATCTAGCAGTCTCATCTCTGTTTTTAACCGCGCATTGGGGATGTTTTTCACACCTAAAATCTCTACATCTGCTTTGGTTAGCAAGTCTTGCAGCAAAGGTAATGTTAACTGATCTTGCTGCCAATCCAACCATTGCGGAACAACTTTTGGTGTGACTGCATTACCTAGATGTAAGGTGACATCATAACGAAACTGGGTCAGTTCATTATGATATTCACCGCGTTTGATTTGAATCTGCACATGACTAATTTGGGGGAAGCGTTGCTGTAGTGCAGTGAAAAAAGCGGGGTCAATTACAAGTTCTGAGTCTTGGTTAAGATTGCGTTGGATGCGTTGCTGTAAATCTCCTGTAGAGAGAGATGGGAGAGATTGCGCCAACTGCACCGAGGCGTGGAAAGCTTCTAGTAAGGGTAAACTGCGGACATCGCCTATAAAAATAAACCCTGCCGATGCGATCGCCTGCATGGCATTTTCTAGCACTTGCATCAGATAATCAATGCTAGGGAAATACTGGACTACGGAATTAAGAACAACCGCATCAAAACCCCCTTGTTCGACTCCATGAAAATTCTCGGCGGAACGTTGCGCCAATTTAACTTGTGACCAATCCCTCCCCATCTGGGTAATTTGCTGCTGTACATACCGCAAAGCCTGGGGCGAAATATCAGTCCCATAGTAACAATCACACTGGGGCGCAATCCTAAATAGCAGCATCCCTGTACCACAACCAATCTCTAACACCTGTTTTGGTTGCCAGTCAAGAATCCTATCTACTGTAGATTCCACCCATTCCCGCATTTCAGCTTTGGGGATAAGTAACCCAGTACGGCTATCGTTCCAGCCAATAATATTGAAGGTGGGATCTGAGTCGGTTGCAGATTGACTGTAACTATCGTTAAATACTTGTTGCCATTGGGAAAGTTGTTCTGATTCAAATTCATTAGCTAGACTGGAGTCAGTGCGATCGCTATCTTGGGAATTAGGCACAACATAAGCAACTAAACGCTTATCTCCAGGGATATCTTCTCTAGTAATGACAACTGTTTCCCGCACTTCGGGATGTTGATTGACAGCTGTCTCAATTTCTCCCAACTCAATCCGAAAGCCTCGTAGTTTCACCTGGTGATCTGTCCGTCCGAGGTATTCAATATTGCCATCTGGTTGATAACGCGCCAAATCTCCCGTCTTATACAGCCGTGCGCCTGGTTCATGAATAAAGGGATGCGAAATGAATTTCTCTTTTGTCAACTCAGGACGATTCAAATAGCCCCGCGCCACACCAGCCCCACCAATATATAGTTCACCTCTGACACCAATGGGGACTGGTTGCAGGTATTCATCCAAAATATAAAGTTGGGTATTAGCAATGGGACGACCAATTAAAATACCCTCTGTTAACGAAGTGTCATCTGTCACTTCATAAATACAACAACCCACAACAGTTTCTGTCGGGCCATATTCATTAATTAGTCGAGTTTGCGGGGCGTTTTCTCGCCAAAATTGCAAAGTCTTACCTAAGAGGGCTTCACCACCGATGACAAAAGCGTTGGTTTGTCCGGCGGCTTCTGCTGGGGGAATAATTTGATTGAGTAGTTCCAAATGAGCAGGCGTAAGTTTCACTAAACTAAACTGACTCTTAGACTGCAAAACGCTACACAAAGCCTCAATCTCCTGCTTTTCCGGTAACAGCACCACTTGCCTACCCACCATTAAAGGTGAAAACAAGCTAGTAATAGTTGCATCAAAAGCAAAAGAAGACTGTACAGGTGCGCCGTATCCATCGGCTACAGCATAAGCTTCAATACACCAACTGAGATAATTCACTACCCCTCGGTGAATTATCATTGTCCCCTTGGGTTTGCCAGTTGAACCGGAGGTATAAATTATATAAGCTAAGTTAGTAGATTTTACCTGGGAAACGGGATTGGCTTGACTCTGTTGGGAAATCGCTTGCCAATCTGTATCCAGACAAATCACCTGCTGATGCTCTGGTAGAATGTTTAGTAAGTGCGACTGGGTAAGTAATACAGGCACTTGAGAATCTTCCAGTAAGTATTGTAGGCGATCGCGTGGATAAGCTGGGTCAAGAGGTACAAAAGCCCCGCCAGCTTTCAAAATCCCCAACAAACCCACCACCATTTCTAAAGAACGTTCTGCACAAATCCCCACTAATACCTCAGCCTCCACTCCCAAGCTTTGCAAATAATGCGCCACCTGATTAGCACGAGCATTCAACTCACCATAAGTTAACTCTTCCCCATTCCCCAAAACTGCTACAGCATCCGGTGTTAGTTCTACCTGAGCCTCAAACATCTGATGCAAACATAACTTCGTCGGATACTCTTTTTGAGTATCGTTCCATTCGACAAGTAACTGTTGCTGTTCTGCTTGTGTCAGTATCGGTAAATAGGCAATCTGCTGATGAGGATTAGCCACCACTGCTGCTAACAAAGTCTGCAAATGTTCCGCTATCCGGATGATTGTAGACTCATCGAATAAGTCGCGGTTATATTCCCAAACACCCCCCAGTCCCTCGTCTGTCTCTACGAATGTGAGAGTTAAGTCACGCTTGGCTGTGGCAAAATTAATATCGATGGATGTCAACTCCAAATCCAATAGTTTCAGTGTGCCTTGAGGTGCATTCTGCAACACCAACATCACCTGAAACAGTGGATTATGATCTAAGTTGCGTTCTGGTTGTAGGGCTTCCACTACCTGCTCAAAGGGTACATCCTGATGTTCGTAGGCTTCTAGGGCTACTTGTTGTACTTGTTTGAGTAGTTCGCTAAATTTGGGATTACCATTAAGCTTGGTTCGCAACACCAAAGTATTGACAAAAAAGCCAATTAATGATTCTATGTCTTGACGGTTGCGATTAGCGATGGGCGTACCGACGAGGATATCATCCTGACTAGTATAACGATGTAGTAATGTGACGAATGCCGCCTGTAGAGTCATAAACAGAGTTACCCCTGACTTTTGACTTAGGCTCAAAATTTGCTGTGTTAGCTGGCTGCTGAGTGTAAATGTATAGCTACCTCCCCGAAAAGTCTCTATCGGTGGGCGTGGTCTATCTGTTGGTAATTCCAATAAAGGTGGCGCACCTGCTAACTTTTGTCGCCAATAGTTGAGTTTAGTTTCTAGCACTTCCCCACTTAACCATTGTCTTTGCCACACAGCAAAATCAGCATATTGAATAGGTAACTCTGCTAGTGGGGAAGGTTTAGCCGTGGCAAAGGCGGGATAGAGGGCGGATAGTTCTTGAATAAAGATCCCCATTGACCAACCATCAACAACAATATGATGCACAGTCAATAGCAATACATGGGAAGTTTCATCCAAGCGTAGAATTTGACCGCGAATTAAGGGCGGTTGTTGGAGGTTAAAAGGTTTGTGTGCTTCTTGGTGGACTAATTGTTGAACTTGAGAGGCTTTCTCTATATCTGATAAATCTTGCAAGTCCACCACTGGTAAATTTACCATCACAGTAGGATGAACAACTTGCCGGGGAGTATTATTAATTTCTTGAAAGGTTGTTCTTAAAACTTCGTGACGGCGAACAATTTCGATTATGGCTTGCTCTAAGGCATTAATATTTAACTTCCCAGTAATTTGTAAAGCAGTTGGTGTATTATATGTCGCACTGAGGCCAACTAGTTGGTCGAGAAACCAGAGTCTTTGTTGAGCAAATGATAAAGGAATTGCTTGGTTTCTATCTACAGGAACAAGTGGTAAGCTTTGAGATTTATTATTATCTGTTGCAGAATTCGTCTTCTGCATTTGCAGTTTTTTTAAAACTAATTCACGCTGTTCTGGTGATAAATAATCAAGCCTTTTTAATAAATCGCTCATAAATTTTAAAAATTGTTTGTAGTGAGGACTTTAGTCCTTTTCTTACTGTGAAATTAAAACGCAGACTTGAATCTAGTAGTCTATCAAGTTAGTTTTGAGGGTTCGTAGTATTCGCATAGCGTCTGTCTACGACACGCTCCGCGAACGTAGAGAGGACTAAAGTCCTTACTACGAAATTGCTTATGCCTCAATTCACATTTGATGACCTACTAGTAGTGGCTTGACCAGGCTAAAATAGTCCATTAGACGTAGCTTGGGTTAAGCGCAGCGCAACATTGTCTTAGTGTTGGGTTTCCTTACGTCAAACGCCACTCGTCCCAAGCCGGGAAACCCGTCCAAGGCGGTGGCTTCCCAACCTACTACCAATTATTCTTAACTAAACCGTATTGTACTAGCAATTGACTTTTAATTCACTAATTTATTGCACAATTCATCTATTTCTTCTGTTCTCTCTGCAATCATTTGCTTGGCTACTTGAATCAGCATCCGAATATTGTTAAACTTCGCATTATCCATTGCTTCTAAGCTTTCATCTAAGTATGCTTGTAAGCGGTAATACTGTTGTTGGGATTTATCTTCAGATTGGGGGATGAGTTCTTCTATTTGACTAGAAATAGCTTGATTTACACCGTCTAAAACAATATTTAACATTGGTCTAGCCCAGCCTAATAATCCCCAATTTTTCGCTTCTTGGTAAGGGTATGGTTTGGTGAGTGAACCTGTTCCCAAAGAAACTACTAACGTATTATCAAGAGTCCAAGGTTCTTCACCTTTCTTGATAGCTTCTTTAGCACCAATAATAGATTCTATTACGGCTAACCCAGTGGGATTATTAGCGAAAACTCCCCCATCTACTAATGTATAGAAACCATTTTCGTTATGTGATGTAGGAATGCGATATGGGGCAAAATATGTTGGAGCAGCACTAGTTGCCATTGCTGCTTCTTTCATGGTAAAGCCCTCACCTATCTTGCGCAATTTTCTAGATGTATTATTTTCTTTGTTAAGATTACTGCTAAACAAAACTGGTACTCGCTGTTCAATATCATAGCTAGGAATGAGAATTTCTGTAATAGCTTCCACTATTGTTGTAGAGCCAAAATATTGGGTGAGGATGTCGTTTCTTCCCTCGGATGTATATTTTGGTTTGAGAATTTCGTCGAATTCTCCTAATAGTTCTGCGTATAGTGGCTCATAAAATATTACATTACCATGCTCGGCAAAGATATTAACTAAGTCTTTAGCAGTGTATGAAGGTTTTTTTGTGGCATTTAATTGAGGTTTAGTTAACCCTAGGGCGATGATTCCTCCCGTTGAAGTTCCCGCAATGAGATCAAACAAACTGGCGATTGGTTTTTGAGTGCGTGTTTCAATTTCTTCGAGAATCATCGCTGGGATAATTCCCCGAATACCACCACCATCAATTGACAAAATCTTGTATGGATACTTGCTTGTTTTATTTTTTGTGCTTTCCTGTTTAGTTTTAGTGGCTTTAGGCGTTTCTGGAATGATAACTTGTGTTTGTTCTAGCATAGATGTAGGTGGTTGAGTTGTTTTTGGTATAACTTCTTGAGATTCTGATTGGGGTGGTGTTGGCTGTTGGTTTTCTCTAGAAATTTCCGTTTTCACCCCAACAGTTTTATCAATAATATTGCCGTGGTTGGCGTGATTAGTTTTATCTTGTATTATTATTGTTCCCGGTGCATCGCTTAGTGGCCAGTAGCCTACTAATCCCGGTTCATTCCCAACAAGAATATGAGTCATATCAGCTTGAATTTCTGCTTCAGAACGAGCCTTGTTCCAGATGCGAACTTCTGCAATTTTTCCTTGAAACGGATAAGATTCGTTATTATCTTGGTAAATTCCAATTACTAAGTCATTTTCGGGATTGTAATCAATGTTGCTATCAGCTGTGGCTTTAGTGGCTTTTTCTACACCATCAACGTATACTCTCATGCGTTTACCGTCATAAGTGCCGGCGATGTGATGCCAGTGATTTAGTTGGATGGAATTTTCCTTACTACTAAGATATTGAATGCCTTTGGATGGAGTTTTTAAGGCGAAGAATATCCCACTTTTACCATCTAAGAGTAGACCATATCCACTTTCAATTTGACCAGTGTCAAAAACGTTCGTGATAATTCCGGTTCTTCTTCTTTGCGCTTGACAATTAATCCAAGCTTCTAAGGTGATTTGCTGTGCAATTTTAAATTCGGCTTTTTTACCTAAATCGATATAAATATCTTTGCCATCAAACACCAAACCTGATGGAGTAAACTGGTTTGGCTGTAGTGCTACTGCTGCTTCTGACTGGTTTTGTTCGTTATCTTTAACCATTATTTCAGGTGCTAAATCCTTTTTAGCTTGCTTCTGTTGTGGGGAGACGGAAGAATTGACTGTACAACTCTTCTATGGCATCAAAATAGTTGTTAACTTATCTAGTACAGTACGGCTTAAATCAAGCTACGATTTCCAACAAGTAAAAGCCTCGATATACGAGACTTTTGACTTTCGTATAGGGGTACTAGTATGTAATATGAGCGATCGCCTTTTCTATAAGTCTCTATATATTTCCCTATTTGCCATCTGACGGTTTGACTCTCATCATTGAGTCTGCCGACACGATGCGATAGGCGATCGCATCCTTAATGAGCCTCTAGACCATTTACTCTGTTAAGGCATGAATTAATGAAAGGTTTGTAGTGAGTGTCTCTAACCTTTTTATGTGTCCGCTATGGTAACAGAGTAGGGTTAAAGCCCTCACTACGAACCATGCTTAGAATTGCATCAGAAAATTATGCAGATAGTGACTATTGAATTTCCGCAACTTGGGAACCAACAACTACTAAATCGGCTTCCGTTTTGGGTGGATTAGAAATATTATCTTTGAGTTTAATTTTCAGTTCATCGGAAATAGGCAAACTGTTAATTTCTCTCAAAATACCTCCCAGTGCTTCATTTTTGCTGCGTTCTGTGTAAACAGCACTCAGCACTTTTTCAATCCCATACCCTGCTAAGGATTCAGTTACCAGAGTCACAATTCCTAAAACTGCCAAGCCTCCCATCATCCCAAATGGGCCACCAAGGGTAGCCAGAACCATAGGAACAACAACATTACCTTCTAGACCTGTTGTTGCAATTACGATTACCAGCATTGCACCAGGTAACCCCAGCGATGCCAGCTTTTTCACCACTTCATCCATACAAATCACCTAAAGATTTAATTAAAGGACTATGTTCGCTCGATTCTGTTTTCTGACTAAACCTGCGATCGCACTTGGTTAAGTATTAAACCAGTCATTTGCAGGTTAACCCCAAGTCTACTGAGATAGATTGTAACTTCAAGAATTTTTAATGCGACGCTATTACCTAAGCTATATTAAGGTTTTACGAACTAGGTGATGATCGCAATACTAGTATACTTGGTTTGATCTCAAAACTACTGTATCATTCCTCAAGATATTTCTTCACAATCATTTACATACGTCCTATGTCACCCCCTATAGTAGAATTAAACACGTTACATTTCTATTACTTAGGGCTAAGTGCCTCAAAGCTTTAAATTTTTTGTCCCATTGAGGCCACAGGGGAGCAGGGAGCAAGGGTGAGGGTTTGCAGCTTTGATGACCATGAAAATGGTGCAATTTAAATGATGATTAGCTTATTACCATTTCTTATACAGCGTTTTGCTATCAAAGATGTTTTGAAAATGGTGTATGACTTCTTTCAAGTCCGCGTATTTCATAAATATTTTTTTAAATATTGACTTTTTACTCTTTTAATAGTATGGATCACACAATTCAAGCTGAAAGTTTTATTGATAATTTAGATAAAGTCGCCGGAGTTCGTCAAGAAATTTCTGTATGTTTAGCGCAGATGGGTGACATCCTTAGTCAAGCGGAATTAGCTGGAAAAAAGACTTCGGGCGCACTAGGTTTGAGTTCAGATATTGAAAACATCAATTTAGCCAGTCAAAATCTGCATCAAGGTATATTTCGCTTACTCGTTTTAGGCGATATGAAGCGAGGGAAAAGCACTTTTATTAATGCCTTAATTGGGGAAAATATCCTGCCGAATGCAGTTAATCCCTGTACTGCTCTTTTGACGATTTTGCGTTATGGAGAAGAGAAAAAGGTAACTGTTCATTTTAATGATCAAAAAACTCCAGAACAGCTTGAATTTAAAGAATTTAAGCAGAAGTACACGATTGATCCAAAAGAAGCTAAACAGCTAGGCAAAGGCAAAAAAATGGTATTTGCTGAAGTCAGTCATGCCATTGTAGAATACCCATTACCGCTTTTATCCAAAGGGCTAGAAATTATCGATAGCCCAGGACTAAACGACACCGAAGACAGAAATGAAACATCATTAGGATACATCAATAATTGTCATGCAATTCTGTTTTTGATGAGGGCATCTCAGCCTTACACTTTAGCCGAGCGACGCTACCTAGAAAATTATATTAAAGGTCGTGGTTTGACGGTATTTTTTATTATTAATGGTTGGGATCAAATTCAAGAAGGCATTCTAGATCCAGATGACGAAGAAGAATTGCAAACAGCAGAGATGCAATTGCGAGAATTATTTGAGGTGAATTTAGCACAATACTGTCAAATTAACGGAAAAGATATTTATTCTGAGCGCGTCTTTGAGATTTCTGCCATTAATGCCCTGAGAAGAAGAATTAAGAA
The DNA here is from genome assembly GCF_034931465.1 of Anabaena sp. UHCC 0399. Classification (NCBI taxonomy): domain Bacteria; kingdom Bacillati; phylum Cyanobacteriota; class Cyanophyceae; order Nostocales; family Nostocaceae; genus Anabaena; species Anabaena sp. UHCC 0399. The sequence continues at coordinate 14,806 of NZ_JAYGGZ010000061.1, forward strand.
TCAATCAGCCTCCTTAGAAGGTACAGGATTTCCAGAATTGCTGCGATCGCTCAATACATTTTTAACCCAAGATCGAGCGATCGCTCAACTACAACCAGCGATTATCCTGGCTCACCAAACCTACACTAACATCCAAGCTGCTATTCAACGCCGCCTTTCCTTACTCAAGCAAGATGTGAGTGAAATGAAACAGCGCATTAGTTCCGTAGAACCAGAATTTGAGCAGTTAGGCATAATTCGTGATCAATTTCAGCAAGAAATTATCACCACAAGAGATATTCAAGCCAAGACTATTGCGGAATCTTTGCGGTCTTACATTCTCAATTTGGGTAATACCTTTGAAACTGATTTTTTACCCTACCAACCAGACTTAGAACTATTCGATTTTTTAAACAAAGATAAACGTGAAGCCTTTAATGAGTTGCTACAACAAGCTTTCGAGCAATACACAGCCGATAAAATTGCGACTTGGACGTTGACAGTAGAACAAGACATGAATGCAGCCTTTGCCAAACTTTCCACCAGTGCAGCAACCTATGGTGCTTCATACAGCCAAGTTACAGACCAAATCGCCAATAAATTATCGGGACAAGAACTAAAACGTAAACCCCAAAATACTACCGCAGAAGATTCACCTACTTGGACAAAATGGGCGATGGGATTATTATCTTTGTCTAGGGGTAACATTGCTGGCGTGGCGATGGCACAAGCAGGCTTTGACTGGAAAAATATTTTACTCAATTACATCGCAGCAATTGGTGTGAACAGTGTTACCAGCAGCATCACTGGTATTTTTTTAGGGCCTGTGGGGTTGGCGTTTTTAGGTATGGGTATTGGCTTTGTCCAAGCCGACCAAGCTAGGCAAAAATTAGTCCAGACGACTCAAAAAGAACTAACGAAATATCTCCCACAGGCGGCTGAAGAATATCTTCCCCAAATCCGTACAGGGGTAGAAGAATGCTTCAACACCTACGAACGGGAAGTGATTGAGCAAATCAACAAAGATATTACTCAAAGAAGAGCAGAATTAGATAACTTGCTCCAGCAAAAAGCAGCACATGAAATTAACCTGCAAACTGAATCTCAGCGTCTCCAATCAGTAGCCGCAGAAGTTTACCAACAGCTACAGCAGGTTGACAAAGTTTATAGTGTTGTTAACACCGAAACAGCGAAGAGTGCTGATTAGTGTTAGTCGGTAGGAGATGGTAAGTAGCATTGGTCAAATTTCCATGCCTTATCATCCCCTAGGCTTCACTGCCTTTATATACGAAGAATCTTTGCAGTAAAATGTAATACCTGTACTGATTATATCAATTTATAGCGGTACACAGTATATAAAAGAGTTACTGATTTTATCTCTCTGAATATAAAGTGATTTGCTCAAATCTCTTGATTTAAAGAAAGTTTAATGCTCTTTTAATAATCTGTACAGGGGTTGTATGCCAATATATTTGTGTCAATTTTGACTGAGAAAAAAAAGTATTTTATTAAAATCAAGCTATTAAGCGTTTAATTTGTGCTATTTTTATGGTATTAAAGATACTATGTGGGCTTAAATAAAGTTTTACGAAGTATCAAATAGGACTCCTGTTTGATTGCTAGACAAGACTCAGAGTCTATATATCCCTTCTTTCCAGTTCCCTATTAAGAGTTACCTGTTTTCTGCCGACGCAAGTAAATTCAGGAATCAAACCGAATTTCTGTATACACTTTCGTTTGTGCGTGTAAAAAATTGAAATCAATTATTTTGCAAGAAACTACAACGCTAGTAGACCTCCTGCAACTTAGAGCTTTGCAGCATCCGCACAAAGCAGCTTTTACGTTTTTGCAGGATGGCGAAACAGCAGCCTACAGCTTGACCTATCAAGCATTAGAACAAAAGGCTCGCTCAATCGCTGCTAAGTTACAAACTCTCGTAACCAGAGGTGACAATGCTTCGCCCGCCATAGGTGTTCGCGCTCTGTTACTTTATCCACCAGGGTTAGAATTTATCAGTGCCTTTTTTGGTTGTTTGTATGCCCAAGTAGTAGCTGTTCCAGCATATCCGCCGCGACGTAACCAGAATCTAGCAAGACTCCAGGCGATCGTGGCAGATACGCAGGCAACAGTAGTCCTCACCACCACCGCGTTACTATCCAACCGGGAAGCGTGGTTGAACCAAGCACCAGAACTAGCCCAAGTACAATGGCTAGCCACTGATGACATTGACGTGAACTTGGCAGCCGATTGGCAACAACCTCGAATCAGTAGTGATACCCTAGCCTTTCTCCAATACACATCTGGTTCTACTGGCAAGCCAAAAGGGGTAATGGTTAGTCATGAAAATGTGCTGTACAACCAACGCATGATTCAGCTTGCCTACCAACACACCCAGGAAACTATCTTTGTGGGTTGGTTGCCCTTATTCCACGACATGGGACTGATTGGAAACGTATTACAGCCATTATATTTGGGGATATCATGCTATCTGATGTCTCCAGTGGCTTTTCTCCAGAAACCTATTCGTTGGTTGCAAGCCATTTCACGTTATCAAGCTACTACCAGTGGTGGCCCAAACTTTGCTTATGACTTGTGTGTGAGCAAAATTACCCCCGAACAGATAGCTAGCCTTGACCTCAGCAGTTGGGAATTGGCCTTTAACGGTGCAGAACCAGTACAAGCGGAAACCCTAGAAAAATTTGCTGCCAAGTTTAAATCTTGCGGCTTTCGTGCTGAAGCTTTTTATCCCTGCTATGGCATGGCTGAGACTACCTTGTTCGTTTCTGGAGGGATGAAAACATCTGCACCTGTAGTGTTATCTGTTGATGAAGCAGCCATTGAAGAGAATCGAGTTGTAGTAACTAGTGGAGAACAACCGCAGGGCAAACAAATAGTCAGTTGTGGACAGACTTGGTTAGAGCAGAAAATTGCGATCGCCAACCCAGAAACTCTGACCCAGTGTAGCCCAGAAGAAGTCGGAGAAATCTGGGTATCAGGTGCAAACGTCGCGGCTGGTTACTGGCAAAATTCAGAAGCAACCAAAGAGACATTTCAAGCGTATTTAGCTGACACTGGAGAGGGTGAATTTCTCCGCACCGGAGACTTAGGATTTATCCGCGACGGCGAGTTATTCGTCACAGGTCGCATCAAAGACTTAATCATTATTCGCGGACAAAACCACTATCCCCAAGACATCGAACTCACCACCCAAAAGAGCCATTCAGCCTTACGTCTTGGTTGTGGTGCAGCCTTTTCTATTACCGTTGCAGGTGAAGAAAGGTTAGTCATTACTCAAGAAGTCGAACGGAGTTATTTACGCCAGTTAGATGTAGATGAAGTAGTCGGAGCAATCCGCCAAGCAGTATCACAACAACATGAACTCCAAGTTTATGCAGTCGTCTTACTCAAAACAGCCAGTATTCCGAAAACCTCCAGTGGGAAGATTCAACGTCAAGCCTGTAGGACTGGGTTTTTAGCCAGAAACCTAGATATTGTCGGAGAGTGGCAAGTCAACTTCCAAGAACTGGAATTAGCAGCACTGCAAACCTCTCTAGCAACCTTATTGGAACACGTCCAACAAGGCGCACAAAATCATTCTGCAAGTGAACAAACTGCCTTGAATTCTGAAAAGATTCAAAACTGGTTAGTCACACATTTAGCTTTATCTCTAAAACTGCCGCCAGATGAGATAGACACTCAAGAGTCTTTTGCTCATTATGGTTTAGATTCATCAGTGGCAGTTAGCATGACGAGTGAATTAGGTGAGTGGCTAGGGTGGGAACTAGACCCCACCCTATTTTGGGAATTTCCCAGTATTGCCGCATTGGCTCAACACCTAGATGCAGAATGTCGATTATTAAAATCAACGAATCAAGTCAAGCTTTCAGGGAAAATTTAACAATGGAGTCAATTGCTGAGAGCAGCCAAGAGATGATTAACTCTGGGCAGAACCAACCAGCAAGGACAGTTAAACCTTTTAGGTTTAATCCCCTACTTGCTAATTTGCATCAAGATCCATATCCCACCTACCATCACCTGCGTGAGAAAGATCCTGTACATCAGAACTTATTAAATGCTTGGGTACTTACCCGCTATGAAGATGTCAGAACAGTTTTGCGCGATCCCCGCTTTTGTGTAGATAAATTAGCCACCCGCGTAAGAAATAAAAGCAATTACCTCACCCAGCAAAAGGATCTGGATACATTAGCTGATGTTACTGGTAAATGGTTAATCTACCTCGATCCACCTGACCATACTAGACTCCGCAAACTTGTTGGTAAAGCCTTTTCTCCATCAGTCATCGATCCTCTGCGTCCCTACATTCAAGGAATTGTGGATCAGTTACTTGACAAAGTGCAACACCAGGGAAACATGGAAGTGATTGCCGATTTAGCTGCTCCCTTACCCGTCAAAGTGATTGCCAAAATGTTGGGTGTACCTGATCAGGATTGCCCCCAGCTACATCAGTGGTCTAATGACCTATCTCGGATATTAGATCCGCTTTTACCACTACAAACCTATGAACATTTAAATCAGATAGTTCTGGAATTTGCAGAATACTTCCGTGCAATATTTGCAGAACGCCGAAAAAGCCCACAAGAAGATTTAATCAGCGCACTAATTGAGGCTAGAGACCAAGGCGACAAATTGAGCGAAGTAGAAATGTTGTCTACCTGTATATTATTGTTTATTGCTGGGGAAGAAACTACAGTCAATACAATCGGTAATGGGATTCTGGCTTTACTCCGTCACCCTGAACAGCTAGAAAAACTGAGACAAGAACCTACTATAATTCAAAGTGCTGTTGAAGAAATACTACGTTACGACAGTCCTGTACAATATGCCCAAAGGATTGCTACAGAAGATGTAGAGATTGGTGGCAAACTGATTAAAGTAGGTGATAAAGTTGTCGCCTGTCTAGGTGCTGCTAACCGAGATCCGGCACAATTTATTGATCCAGATCGCCTCGATCTTACCCGTAGCGATAACCGCCACATGGCTTTTATCGATGGCACACACACTTGTTTGGGAGGAGCATTAGCTCGCCTCAATAGTCAAATTGCTATTAATACATTTGCACAAAGATTTTCCCATATAGAACTACAAACCGATCAATTAGATTGGCGTAAAAATATTGCTTTGCGAGGATTAAAGTCCTTATCAGTAAGTTTTAAAAGTAATTAGAAATTCTCAATTCATAATTAAAAATTTTAGAGGAACAAAATGGACAAAGAACCCATCGCCATTATTGGAATAGGATGTCGTTTTCCTGGGGCTAAAAACCCGGAAGCCTTTTGGCATTTGCTGCGCGATGGGATAGATGCCATTACCGAAGTGCCGAAGACACGCTGGGATATAGATGATTTTTATGATGCTGACCCAGCGACACCAGATAAAATGACTACGCGATGGGGTGGTTTTTTAGAGCAAATAGATCAATTTGACCCTCAATTTTTCAATATTGCCCCTAGAGAAGCCGCCAGTGTAGATCCTCAACATCGGTTGTTACTAGAGACCACCTGGGAAGCCTTAGAAGATGCTGGACAAAATCCTACAGCCTTAGCGGGTAAACCTGCGGGCGTGTTTATGGGGATTTCTAGCTTCGACTACGATAAGCTACGCTTCCAAAATCCCGTTAACTTAGATAGCTATGCAGGTACAGGTACAGCTTTATCCTTGGCTGCTAACCGGATTTCCTATGCTTTAAATTTCACAGGCCCAAGTATTGCTATTGATACTGCTTGCTCCTCATCTCTGGTAGCAGTTCATCTAGCTTGCCAAAGCTTGCGGAATGGGGAATCTACCTTAGCTTTAGCTGGGGGTGTGAATGTGATGGCTTCCCCTTGGGTGACAGTCACCTTTTCTAAAGGTGGCTTCATGGCCACTGATGGTAGATGTAAAGCTTTTGATAGTCGGGCTAATGGCTATGTTCGCAGTGAAGGGGCTGGGGTTGTAGTATTAAAACTACTATCTCAAGCTGAGGCAGATGGCGATCGCATTTATGCCATTATTCGTGGTAGTGCAGTTAATCAAGATGGTCGCAGTAACGGTATCACCGCACCCAATTCTTTAGCGCAAGAAGCCGTACTCAGAGAAGCCTACCGTCAGGCGGGAGTATCTCCTGGTAAGGTGCAGTATATAGAAGCCCACGGTACAGGCACAAAATTAGGCGACCCCATAGAAGTCAAAGCCTTGGGGAAGGTACTCAATGAAGGTCGCATTCCTGGAGAATATTGTGCTTTAGGTTCAGTCAAAACTAACATTGGTCACGCCGAAGCCGCCGCCGGTATTGCTGGATTAATTAAAGTTGCACTCTCCCTAAAACATGGGCAAATCCCGGCGAGTCTGCATTTCCAAGAAGCCAATCCTTATATTCCCTTTGATAAATTACCCCTACGAGTCCAGCAAAAACTAGAATCTTGGCCAGAAATTGGAGAAACTACTATAGCTGGGGTGAGTTCCTTCGGTTTTGGTGGGACTAATGCTCATGTTGTCTTGGGAAGGCAGGGAGCAGGGAGCAGGGGGCAGGGAGCAGGGAGCAGGAGGCAGAAAGATGTCTTTTCTCCTACACCCTTACACCCTTACACCCCTATACCCCTACACTTGCTGACTTTATCGGCTAAGAGTGAAAAAGCACTGCAAGAACTAGTGCAGAGTTATCAGGACTATCTCAAGAATCATCCTCAAGTATCATTGACGGATGTTTGTTTTACAGCTAACGTTGGACGCAACCATTTCGATTATCGGTTAGGAATTGCTTCTAACTCTACAATCAAACTACAAGAGCAATTAGCCGCATTTTTATTAAAACAAGACACTCCCGGAGTCTTCCAGGGACAAATCAATAGTCGCAAACATCCTAAAGTAGTCTTTTTATTTACAGGTCAAGGTTCGCAGTATGTCGATATGGGGCGGAAACTCTACGAAACCCACCCCACATTCCGCCAAATCCTCGATGACTGCAACCAAATCCTCCTACCCTACCTAGAAACACCCCTCCTAGAAATCCTTTATCCCCAGTTACCAGTCCTCAGTCCCCAGTCCCCAATCAACGAAACTGCCTATACCCAACCCGCCCTCTTCGCCTTAGAATATGCCCTAGCTAAACTCTGGCAATCTTGGGGGATAGAAGCCTCGGCAGTCATGGGTCATAGCGTTGGGGAATATGTCGCCGCTTGTCTGGCGGGGGTGTTCAGCTTAGAAGATGGCTTAAAACTCATCGCTGAACGGGGTAGGTTAATGCAGGCATTACCCTCAAATGGAACAATGGCAGCGATTATGGCAGATGAACAGACAGTGTTATCTGCTATTCAACCCTACGGTGAGCAAATCGCCATAGCAGCCTATAACGGCGCAGAAAGTCTCGTCATCTCTGGACAACGCCAAGCTATAGAAGCCGTTTGTCAGCAACTGACAAATCAAGGTATCCAAACCAAGCCTCTACAGGTTTCCCACCCTTTCCATTCTCCCTTGATGGAGGCGATGCTGGGGGATTTCGAGCAGGTAGCCAAGACAGTACAATACTCGTCTCCTAAAATTCCCCTAATTTCCAACCTGACAGGACAAATTGCGACAACAGACATCGCCACACCTGAGTATTGGGTGCATCATATCCGCCAACCGGTGCAATTTGCCTCCAGTATGAAGTTGCTGCACCAGCAAGGTTATCAGATATTTGTAGAAATTGGCGCGAAACCCACATTAATTGGCATGGGTCGCCAATGTTTACCTGATGGTGTAGGGGTTTGGTTGCCGAGTTTGCATCCCAAGCAAGGCGAATGGGAGCAAATTTTAGCAAGTTTGGCGGCGTTGTATGTCCGGGGTGTTCCCATCAACTGGGGCGAATTTTATCGACATTCTGACTGTGAGCCAGTTTCTTTACCTACCTATCCTTTCCAACGACAACGCTATTGGATAGAGACAGTATCACCTCTGCATCAGCCAAGTTTCAATTTAGTTCAGGGTCAACAGCACCCCTTACTTGGTCAAAGGCTGAATTTAGCAGGTGTGAAGGAAATTTGTTTCCAGTCCGAGATTAGCCAAAATCAACCCGCTTATCTGCCAGATCATCGCGTTTTTGGTGAGGTCATTGTACCAGCTACCGCTTATCTCGAAATGGCATTGGCTGCGGGATTTAAAATATATAAATCTGTACAATTAGTATTAGAAGATATTAGTATTTTACAGCCATTGATTTTGGGAGAAATAGGCATAACCTTACAAATTAGCCTATCTCCAGGTGATGGTAGTTATCCATTCCGAATTTTTAGTAGTGAAAATATTACAGATACTGAATCAGTATGGAGACTCCACGCCACAGGTAAATTACTGCGGGGTGAAAATCAAGCTGAACCGATCCAAACTGACTTAACAAAATTGCGATCGCCATGTTATGAAAATATAGCACCTCTGAATTACTATCAGCAATGTCAAAATAGAGGTATTGATTATGGCTCTAGTTTCCAAGCTATCCAACAACTCTGGTATGCTCCAGGTTTGGCGATGGGACAGGTGCAGTTAGCAGAAACTTGGGCAGATCAAAATTATCACCTGCATCCGATTATTTTAGATGCAAGCTTCCAAGTATTAGGTGCGGCTTTACTCCATGAAAATCAACTAGATACGTATTTACCCGTAGAAATTAAGCGGTTACAGATTCATAGTAGTCCGGGAAATCTGGTTTGGAGTCACGCAGAGATTAACCCAGACACAAATCAAGAACTTATTAGTGGCAATGTTAGCCTTTATACGGAGGATGGAGTAAAAATAGTTCATGTACAGGGTTTAGAGTTGAAGCGGTCGCGCCTACTTCCCACAACCCAAGACAATTGGCATAACTGGCTTTATCAAGTGGCGTGGCGGCAAAAAGTCCACTTTGCCAGTTCACAACTCAGCCCTGATTACTTGGTATCTCCTGAGCAAGTAAGTATGAAAATTTCTGCTAAATTGCCTGATATACTGACTGATTTTAATTGGTCAGAGTATCAGCAAGTCTTCACCCAAATGGAAGCCTTAAGCATCGCCTACATCATTCATGCTTTTGCACAAATGGGGAGAAAATTCCAACTTGGGCAACGTTTTGCTACAGCAGACATCATCACCCAACTGGGCATAGTCAACCGCCATCACAGGTTGCTACATCGGCTATTAGAGATTGTGGCAGATGCGGGTTACTTACAGGAAAGTAACTCACAATGGCAGGTAATACATATACCCCAGGATTCCAACCCAGACACCAAATTAAATCTCCTGTTGGCAAAATACCCTAGTGCAGTTGCCGAGTTAACATTATTGGGGCGTTGTGCGAGTAAACTGGCATCAGTCCTGCAAGGTGACAGTGACCCCTTGCAATTGCTGTTTCCTGAAGGCGACATGACCACCGCTACCCAAGTTTATCAGGATTCTCCAGGGTCGCAGGTACTGAATAGTTTAGTGCAGCAGGCTATTTCCTCAGCTTTAGCACAGTTACCTCAAGACAGAGGTGTGCGGATTCTCGAAATTGGGGCGGGTACGGGAGGAACTACCGCTTACATTCTGCCAACCCTACCAGCAAAGCAAACAGAATACATCTTTACTGATTTATCCCCCCGCTTTACTACTCAAGCCCAAGAGAAATTTCGCGATTATCCCTTTGTACAGTATCAAGTATTAGATATTGAACAGGAATTAAAGCCACAGGGATTCGAGTTTCACCAATATGATGTCGTGGTAGCGGCTAACGTCCTCCACGCCACCCAGGATTTAGCACAAACCTTGCAAAATATCCGCCAGTTATTAGCACCGCAAGGGTTACTTATACTATTAGAGGGAACTATTCCCCAAGCTTGGCTAGATTTAACCTTTGGCTTAACTGAAGGTTGGTGGCGATTTAGTGATACTGAGTTACGTCCCAATTATCCCCTGCTAACGAGTGAACAATGGCAGCAAGTCTTATTGCAAGAGGGATATCAAGCAGCCGTCACCCTACCTTTAGCCGCAGCAACCCAAGGTAGTTTAAATCAGCAATCTGTAATTGTGGCACAAGCCGCCCCCACGCAGAAAACTGTAGCGGCTGCTACGTCCAAACATTGGCTTGTATTGGCTGACTCTCAAGGACTTGGTGAAAAATTAGCGACTCAATTACGAGAAAAAGGTGATATTTGCACCTTAGTTTTCTCAGGCGAGGACTATAAATTACTGGATAGGGAAACTTTGACGCTCAATCCCACTCAGCCAGAGCATTTTCAGCAACTACTAACTAGAATTAGCAATAGTGAAACTGCTTTACATGGTGTTATTAATTGCTGGAGTTTAGATACATCTGATGCTTTAACGAGTCTTAACCTGAAGTTAACGAGTAAAGATTTAAAAGCCGCATCCAGACAAAGTTGTGGTAGTACCTTACATCTATTGCAAGCATTAACTAAGACAGATTTTACCTCACAGCCTCGGTTATGGTTAGTCACCAGAGGGGCGCAATCTGTGGAGGGTAATGTTTCTGGTGTAACCCAATCTGCACTCTGGGGAATGGGTAAGGTAATTGCTTTAGAACATCCAGAACTTAAATGTGTGCGGGTAGATTTAGATTCTCATCCGGTTGAGGATGAAGTCAACGCACTTTTAGCTGAGATTTTAGCAAGTGATGAAGAAGATCAAGTTGCTTTCCGCCATCAGCAGCGTTATGTGGCGCGGTTAATTAGGACGGGGGAAAATCAGCTAGAAATTCCTGAAAATCAGCCTTTTACCTTAACTATTTCCCAAAAAGGAACTTTAGAAAATTTAACCTTTGAACCGACTGTACGCCGTTCACCTGATGCGGGGGAAGTAGAAATTAGAGTCAGGGCGACGGGGTTAAACTTCCGGGATTTGCTCAACGCTTTAGACTTGTATCCTGGTGATGCGGGGACGTTGGGTGGTGAGTGTGCTGGTGAAATTGTCGCCGTGGGTGCGGGGGTATCAGGTTTAGCGGTGGGTGATGCTGTCGTAGCGATCGCACCCGCAAGTTTCAGTCAATATGTGACAGTGAATGCTCAAATGGTAGCACCAAAGCCAGCCAATTTGACCTTTGCCGAAGCCGCAACTATTCCCATTACCTTCCTGACAGCGTATTATTCACTACATCATTTAGGAAAAATTGCCCCTGGAGAACGGGTATTAATTCATGCGGCGGCTGGTGGTGTGGGACAAGCCGCCATTCAGTTAGCCCAACAGATAGGTGCAGAAGTATTCGCTACTGCTAGTCCTGGAAAATGGGATTTCTTGAAATCTCTGGGAGTCGAACAAATTATGAATTCCCGTAGCTTAGACTTCGCCGAGCAAATAAAAGAAATTACTGAAAAACAAGGTGTAAATATTGTCCTCAATTCCCTAACCTCAGACGAATTTATCAGCAAAAGTTTATCTGTGTTACAACCCCAAGGGCGGTTTGTGGAAATTGCCAAGCGGGGAGTATTACAGACTGACGAAGTATTAAAAGTGCGGTCAGATATCGCTTACTTTTTAGTGGATTTAGTAGAAGTTTGCCAACAGCAACCCACCTTAATTCAATCAATGCTGGCGAAATTAATGCCGCAATTTGCTACAGGACAACTCAAACCCTTACCCCAAACCCAATTTCCTATAACAGATGTAGTAGATGCTTTCCGCTATATGCAGCAAGCCAAGCATATCGGTAAGATTGTCGTCACTCAAACAGAACTTACCTTCCGTGCAGACAGCACCTATTTAATTACTGGTGGGATGGGTGGCTTAGGCTTACTCGTGGCTGAGTGGATGGTAGAGAAAGGGGCGAGACATTTAGTATTGCTGGGACGCAGTGGTGCAAATGGCGAGGTGAAACAATCTATCAAAACACTGCAACAAAAGGGCGCACAGGTGATGGTGACACAAGCGGATGTCGTCAACCTAGAACAGATGACCAAAGTTATAGAAGATATAGAGCGATCGCTTCCTCCATTGCGCGGTATTATTCATGCTGTCGGGGTATTAGATGATGGCGTACTCCAACAACAAACCTGGGAACGCTTCACCAAAGTTATGTCTCCCAAAGTAGAAGGTGCTTGGAACTTACATCAACTTACCCAACATCTACCCCTAGATTTCTTCGTCTTATTCTCCTCCGTCGCCTCCCTCTTTGGTTCACCAGGACAAGCCAACCACGCCGCCGCTAACGCCTTCCTTGATACCTTTGCTCATTACCGACAACAGCAAGGACTTCCAGGCTTGAGTATTAACTGGGGTGTAGTAACTGACATTGGTGCAGCCGCCAAACGCCAAGCAGATTCCTGGGTAAAAGCTAAGGGTATCGGTACGATTGCGCCACATCAAGTATTAGCAGTATTAGAACAGCAAATGTTAGCCCCCGCATCTCCCCAAGTCGGGGTAGTTCCCGTTGATTGGTCGAAGTTTAACATCTCGCCGTTCTTCCAAGATTTGCAACCTCAAGCCAAATCCACAGAACCATCCAGCCAAGCTGGGGAATTTCTCCAGCAATTGGATACTATCCCCAAAGGTGAACATCGTGCTTACTTAATGAATCATGTCTGTAGCCAAGTCGCCACAGTTTTGGGTGGGAATCCCGCAACAGCCATTGATATTCAGCAAGGCTTCTTTGATTTAGGTATGGATTCCCTCACCTCTGTAGAGTTGAGAAACCGCTTGCAGACAAGTTTAGGCTGTAGTTTACCTTCCACCCTCACCTTTAAATATCCGACAGTAACGGCACTGGTGGATTATTTAGCAATGGAAGTGCTGAATTTGGCGACACCGCCACCAGAGACAAACGTAAAAAATCAGGATTGGGAAGCCGTCAAACAACTCTCTGACGATGAAGTTGATGCTTCCATCGCCAAAGAAATTGCCGAACTAGAAGCATTACTGAGGGGGAAATCATGATTTCTACAGAAATTAAACAATCACTACAGCTAGAAAATCAGTTCTCCACCTTAGTAGAACTGCTGCAATATCGAGCCAAAATCCAACCTGAGAAAACTGCTTTTACCTTCCTCCAGGATGGAGAAATAGAGACTGGTAGTTTAACTTATCAAAGTTTAGCGCAACAAGCAAAAGCGATCGCCTCTCAACTTCATCTGAGAGGGAAAATAGGTGATGGCGTTCCGCCCATCATAGGTGATCGCGCTCTGTTACTATATCCCCCAGGGTTAGAATTTATTGCCGCCTTTTTTGGCTGTTCGTATGGGGGCGTTGTGGCTGTACCCGCCTATCCACCGCGACGTAATCAGAATTTATCCAGACTTCAGGCAATTGTCGCCGATGCTCAAGCCACGGTGATTCTGACTACCAAATCCCTATTACCTCAACTTCAAGAGTGGTTTAGTCAGAATGCAGAATTAGCCGCTATCAAACTCCTCGCCACTGATGACTTAAACAGTAACTTAGCGGCAAACTGGCAAGCACCACAACTGAGTCAAGACAGCCTAGCCTTTTTGCAATACACCTCTGGTTCTACAGGTAAACCAAAGGGTGTCATGGTGAGTCATGGTAACTTATTACATAATTCCGAGTACCTCAAGCAAGCTTTTGGACTCTCATCTGAGAGCATTTCTGTTTCTTGGTTGCCCAGTTTTCATGATATGGGGTTAATTGAAGGAATTTTGCAACCCTTGTACACAGGGTTTCTTGGGGTATTAATGCCGCCTGTCTCCTTTGTCCAGCAACCAATTCGTTGGCTGAAAGCTATTACCCGCTATAGAGGTACACATGGCGGTAGCCCCAACTTTGGCTATGATCTCTGCACCAGAAAAATCACTCCCGCACAAATACAACAGCTTGATTTAAGTAGTTGGAATAATGCTTACTGTGGTGCTGAACCAGTGAGTAAAGCCACCCTAGAGAAATTTACGGAAATTTTCCAAGCTTGTGGTTTCCGTAGTAATGCCTTTGACCCTTGTTATGGATTAGCTGAAGCTACCTTAATGGTTTCTGGAGGACTAGTAGAAGATGAGCCGGTGTATTGTGCGGTGGAAACTGAAGCACTAGAAAACAACCAGGTGGTGATTAGTCAAGGAGAACAGCAAAACGTTAAGCAACTTGTGGGGTGTGGACGTGCATGGCTAGATACCAAAATTGCGATCGCACATCCAGAAAACTTAACTCAGTGTAAACCCGATGAAATTGGTGAAATCTGGGTATCTGGTGCTACTGTAGCTTGTGGTTATTGGCAACGCCCTGAAGAGACAAAGCAAACTTTTCACGCCTATCTAGCAGATACAAAACAAGGGCCATTTCTGCGGACTGGCGACTTAGGATTTTTGCGTGATGGTGAGTTATTCGTCACCGGACGCATCAAAGACGTACTAATCATCCGGGGACGGAATCATTACCCCCAAGACATTGAACTCACAGTAGAACAAAGTCACCCAGCTTTAAGGCCAAGTTGTGGTGCAGCTTTTACGGTGACAGTCAAGGGAGAAGAGAAGCTGATTGTTGTTCAGGAAGTAGAAAGAAGTTGGTTGAGAAAGCTAGATGGAGAAGCCGTAATTATTGCCATTCGCAAAGCCATTGCTCAACAACATGAACTGCAAATTTATGCCACATTCTTAATTAAAACTAACACTATCCCGAAGACATCCAGTGGCAAAATTCAGCGTCGATTATGTCGAGAAAAATTACTTACAGGCAAATTGGAGGTATTAGCTTCAGACAATAAAAATCTCATAAGTTAGTAGTCAGGGCTTTAGCCCTTTCTTCGAGAAAATCCGTTAACAAAAAACTAAAATCCTTAGTATAAAAAATAAAGAAATGACAACAGCTAACACAAAAACTATTCCTTCCACTGAACAAATTCAAGATTGGCTAATTTCCTATATGGCCGATATGCTAGAGATTACAACCAATGAAGTTGATATCAGAATGCTGTTTGATGAATATGGTCTAGATTCTTCTATGACTATAGGGATGATAGGTGATTTAGAAACTTGGTTGGGCTGTAATTTAGATCCAACATTAGTTTATGATTACTCAACTATTGAAGATTTAGCCAAACACTTAGGCTCTAATTTAATATCAGATAATTTGCTCTAACTTTTTATTAGTGAGATACAGGTGATGATTTCTGCATCTGTTGCAGCTTAAAGCAGAGATTAAGACATACCAGGTAGAAGGGTTATTAGGGGTAAATTGTAATGAGTTCCGAAACCACCGAGCAAATGACTGCATCCCAACGGATGTTATTAGCACTCAAAGAAGCCCGCGCCAAACTAGAAGCCTTTGACCGTGCTAAAACTGAACCCATCGCTATTATTGGCATAGGTTGTAGATTTCCGGGGGGAGCTAACAACCCGGAGACATTTTGGCAGTTATTGCGTGATGGTGTAGATGCCATTACAGAAGTGCCTAGAAGTCGTTGGAATATCGATGAATACTACGACCCCAACCCAGAGACACCAGGGAAAGTTTACACCCGCTATGGCGGATTTTTAGAGAATGTAGACCAATTTGACCCCCAATTTTTCGGCATTTCCCCCAGAGAAGCTGTTAGCATGAATCCCCAGCAACGCCTTTTATTAGAGGTAGCTTGGGAAGCGTTAGAAGAAGCTGGGATTAATCCTAAACAACTAGTTAATAGTTTGACAGGCGTTTTTTTGGGTGTCGGCCCCAATGACTACGCCAAGTTACGGATGAATGCAGACAAAGCCGAGAATATCACTGCCCACGATGGCACAGGTAACGGTTTGTGCTTTGCTTCTGGTCGGTTGTCTTATGTTTTGGGGTTGCAGGGGCCAAATTTAGCAATGGATACCTCCTGCTCATCTTCTTTGGTGGCAGTGCATCTAGCTAGCCAGAGTTTACGGGCTGGAGAATGTAACTTAGCGATCGCAGGTGGTGTTAACCTAAACTTATTCCCCGAAACTACCCTATTTCTCTCCCGCACCCACGCCTTAGCCCCTGATGGACGCTGCAAAACCTTCGATGCGGCCGCCGATGGTTTTGGCAGAAGCGAAGGCTGTGGGGTGATTATCCTCAAAAGATTATCTGATGCTTTGGCTGATGGCGATTGCATTTGGGCAACTATTCGCGGTTCGGCTGTCAACCACGACGGGCCAAGTAGCGGTTTAACAGTACCCAATCAACTCGCCCAAGAGCAACTAATTCAGCAAGCCCTCGATAATGCTAAAGTCACCCCAGCACAAGTCACCTACATCGAAGCCCACGGGACAGGAACTTCCCTCGGCGACCCCATCGAAGTTGGTGCATTAGCATCAGTATTTTGTCGCCAACGTTCCCCAGAAGAACCATTAGTTATAGGTTCAGTCAAAACCAACCTCGGTCACTTAGAAGCAGCAGCAGGAATTGCCGGACTAATCAAAACAGTCCTAGCACTACATCACGGCGAAATTCCACCGCACTTGCACTTCCATCAACCCAGTCCCCATATACCTTGGGAAAACTTGCCTGTTATTGTCCCTACTCAACCTACACCTTGGCAACCCAAAGATAAATCACGCATCGCTGGGGTAAGTTCCTTTGGGATGAGTGGGACTAATGTGCATATTGTTTTAGAGAGTCCCGTAGAGACGTTGCACGCAACCTCTGTCAATAGTCAACAGAAAAATGAGTGTCCAGTGCATCTGTTGGCTTTGTCCGCTAAGACTGGGGAAGCATTAAAAGAATTAGCAAGAAATTATACAAAATATTTACAAATTCACCCACAAATATCCTTAGCTGATTTGTGCTTTACAGCTAATACAGGACGCAGCCATTTTGAGCATCGGTTAGCTGTGGTAACTGATTCTGTGGCAAAGTTGCAAACACAACTGAGTGCATTTGCTGAGAATAACCCAGCAGAGGGATTATTACACCATCACCTTACCCAAAGAAAAACTTCTAAAATAGCTTTTCTGTTCACAGGTCAAGGTTCACAATACCTCGGCATGGGCAAACAACTCTACGACACCCAACCAGTATTCCGCGAAACTTTAGACCACTGCGACAAAATTTTACAGCCGTATTTAGAAAAACCCCTATTAGAAATCCTCTATCCCCAATCTCCAGTTCCCCAATCCCCAGTCAACGAAACTGCCTATACCCAACCCGCCCTATTTGCCTTAGAATACTCACTCTATAAATTATGGCAATCTTGGGGGATTAAACCGACTGCGGTCATTGGTCATAGTGTCGGGGAATATGTCGCGGCTTGTGTTGCTGGCGTGTTCAGCTTGGAAGATGGGTTAAAACTTATTGCCCAGCGTGCCAAATTAATGCAATCTCTACCTCCAGGGGGGAGTATGGTTGCAGTCTTAGCAGATGAAAGCACAGTTCGTCTAGCTATACAAAATTATGCCCAAGATGTAACCATTGCAGCAATTAATGCCCCTGAAAATATAGTCATTGCCGGTAAACAAGAATCGGTGCAGGCTGTAGTTGCCATCTTAGAACAAGAAAGCATCAAAACCCGCAACCTGACAGTTTCCCATGCCTTTCATTCGCCCTTGGTAGAGCCAATTTTAGAAGAATTTGCCGCCACACTCCAGCAAATTACCTTTCACGCACCGCAAATTCCCTTAATTTCCAACGTCACCGGCAAAGTCTTCTCACCAGGAGAAATTCCCGATGTCGCCTACTGGCAACGCCACACCCGCGCCCCAGTCAGATTTATGGACGGGGTAAAAACCTTATTTGAACTTGGCTGCGAAATATTTTTAGAACT
Source organism: Anabaena sp. UHCC 0399 (assembly GCF_034931465.1). Taxonomy (NCBI): domain Bacteria; kingdom Bacillati; phylum Cyanobacteriota; class Cyanophyceae; order Nostocales; family Nostocaceae; genus Anabaena; species Anabaena sp. UHCC 0399. The sequence continues at coordinate 32,432 of NZ_JAYGGZ010000061.1, forward strand.
AGGGCCAAAACCAGTTTTGGTTAACTTGGGCAAACAGTGCCAAACAGAAAACAGTGCAATTTGGCTAGCTTCCCTCATGCCCGAAAAGAGTGATTTTCAGGTACTACCGAAGAGTAACCACACAGGCAGCACAACACCCAAGAAGAATGAAAAAAACACCTCCTCTCCTCCTAACCTGTCACCTGTCACCTGTCACCTGTCACCTGTGTCTCTTCACAGCCTATCTACCTTATACATCCAAGGTGTAGCAATTAACTGGCAAGGATTACAGCCAGACTATCCACGCCAACGCCTCTCACTTCCCACCTACCCCTTTCAGCGACAACGTTACTGGATTGAACACAACAACATCCCCATGAATCCCACACACGAAAATATTCCATCTGTCAATACCCAACGCCAGGAAGAAATATTAGCACAACTGCGTTCTTTAGTCGGGCAAGTGCTGCAAGTTCCTCCAGATAAAATAGATGTAAACACACCATTCTTAGAAATGGGTGCAGACTCTATTTTTTTGATGGAAGGGGTACGCAGCATCGAAAACTCTTTTGGCGTTAAAATTGCCATTCGCCAGTTTTTTGAAGAATTAGCCACCATCAACGCTTTAGCTACCTATATTGAGCAGCATATTGCAGTTAGTGTAGTTAGTGAAGGACATCGGCAAGAGTTAGCAATACCTAAGTTGGTCAATGATTATTCTTCTGAGTCTACGACGGGACAAAATTTTCCGTCGAATTTGGAGGAAGTATCTACTCAAACTGTTGCCACAATTGTCCGAGTTGCACCCAGTAACAGCGCAAGTAACGGCAATGGTGCAGCTTCTTCCCACTCAGACACAGCCATAGAAAGGATTATGGCGCAACAACTGCAAATGATGACACAAATCATGTCAGAGCAATTGCAGGTGTTACGCGGTACTCCCGCATCAACCCAGCCAAACTTCACACCCACCAATGGTAACGGTAACAGCAACGGCAAAAGTAAAACCACCAACGGTAACGGTAACGGTAACGGTAACGGTAACAGCAAAGGACACCACCCCCCACTCCCAACTCCCAACTCCCAACTCCCAACTCCCAACTCAGCACTTCTCAATCCCCACTCCCAAAAACACCTAGAAGACCTCATCCAACGTTATACCCAACGCACCCAAAAATCCAAACAAAGGGCGCAAGCTTCCCGCCATCACTTAGGTGATAACCGTGCTGTAGCTGGATTCCGCATGGGAATTAAAGAAATGCTCTATCCCATTGTCGGGACACGTTACCAAGGCGCACATTTTTGGGACTTAGATGGCAACGAGTATGTAGATTTAGCAATGGGTTTCGGCACACATTTATTTGGACATGGTGCGCCGTTCCTGATTGCAGCTATTAACGAACAACTGCAAAAAGGTGTAGCTGTCGGCCCCCAACCAGAACTAGCCTTAGAAACTGCCGAATTACTGTGTGAACTGACGGGTGCAGAACGGGCTACATTTTGTCAATCAGGTTCAGAATCAGTGATGGTAGCCTTGAGATTAGCACGGACTGCCACCAAACGCGATCGCATTGCTATCTTTACAGGTTCTTATCATGGGCATTTTGACGGGGTATTGGCTCAACCAGAAGGAATGTCCAGCGTCCCCCTTGGCAACGGCATCGCCGCTAATACCGTCAAAGATGTTTTAGTCTTAAACTACGGCGACCCCAAAGCTTTGGAAATTCTCCAAGCGCAAATGCACACCCTCGCGGCGGTAATGGTCGAACCTGTGCAGAGTCGCTTTCCTAACTTGCAACCACGAGAATTTTTACAGGAATTGCGTCACCTCACCGAAGCAGCAGGGACAGCCTTAATCTTTGACGAAATTATGACAGGCTTCCGCATCCATCCAGGGGGAGCGCAAGCCCATTTTGGGGTCAAGGCAGATTTAGCCACTTACAGCAAAATATTTGGCGGTGGTCTACCCCTAGCCGCAGTCGCAGGTAAAGCCAAGTTCATGGACGGTATAGACGGCGGATATTGGCAATTTGGCGACCAATCATATCCCCAAGCCGACCGGACATTTTTTGCTGGGACATTTAATAAACATCCCCTAGCAATGGCAACTTGTCGAGCCGCTTTGAAATATTTAAAAGAACAGGGTGTACAGTTACAAACTAATTTAAATGCTCGGACTGCCTATCTAGTCGAACAACTCAATCATATTTTCACAGAGCAACAAATAGACATCCGGGTGGTAAATTTCGGCTCACTGTTCCGGTTTGTCTTCACCGCTAACATGGATGTGTTCTTCTACCACCTCCTAGAAAAAGGTGTGTACATTTGGGAAGGACGCACCTGTTTTCTCTCCACAGCCCACACCGACTCAGATATTGAGTGGATTATTCAGGCGGTGCGAGACAGTATTACAGAAATGCGCTCAGGTGGTTTTTTTCCCCACACCCAACAGGAGAATGTCACCGTAAAAAAGTCTCCAGCGTCGCTGCCAACAGCTAACTTAAATCAGCCAGTAAATAAAGCTGGCTTTTGGGAACGACGCAAACAAAAAACTACCCCTAGGGAAAAAACTAACTATATTCCCAGCCAAAAAGTACAATTTAGCTTGTACTATTTCGGCAACTACGAATCAGAATTTAGCCATGATAAATATGACCTATTATTTACCGGGGCTAAATTTGGCGACAAAAATGGATTTAGTGCCGTTTGGATTCCTGAGCGTCATTTTCATGCCTTTGGCGGGTTTTCTCCCAACCCCTCAGTCATTGCCGCCGCCATCGCCAGAGAAACCCAAAACATTCAAATTCGCTCCGGTAGCGTTGTCCTCCCCATACACCATCCCATCCGAGTAGTAGAAGAATGGTCAGTAGTAGATAACCTTTCCCAAGGACGCGTCGGTATTTCCTTCGCTTCCGGCTGGAATCCCAACGACTTTGTATTGGCCCCCCAATCCTTCGGGAAACATCGAGAACTGATGTTTCAACAGATGGAAACAGTCCGTAAATTGTGGCGGGGGGACTCAATTCAAGTGCAGAACGGAGTCGGTCAAACCGTTAGCGTGGAAGTATTTCCCAAACCCATGCAAGCCGAACTGCAAGACTGGATTACCATCGTCAATAATCCAGACACATATATCAAAGCTGGAGAAATGGGTGCAGGCGTATTAACCAACCTGATGGGACAGAGTGTGGAAGACTTGGCAGAAAATATTGCCCTGTACCGCGAATCTCTAGCACAGCATGGTTATGATCCCTCAGTAGGCAGAGTTACAGTATTACTACATACATTTGTCGGTAAAGACTTAGAACAAACCCGCCAACAAGCCAGAGAACCACTCTGTAAATATTTTAAATCTTCCCTAGCTTTATTCCAAAATCTCGTGAAAACTCAAGGCTTAGGGATAGATTTTGATAGCCTGAGCGAAGATGATCAAGATTATATTTTATCCTCTGCTTGCGATCGCTATATTCAATCTAGTGCATTAATCGGCACACCTGAAACTTGCGCTCAAGTCGTCGCCAAACTGCAAGCCATCGGCGTTGACGAAATCGCCTGTTTAATAGACTTTGGCGTAAACCCCACCGCAGTAGTCGCCAGCCTCCCAGAATTAAACGACCTCAGAGAACTCTATCAAAACCGCCCATTTTTCATCACAGCCCCCCTCAGCACCGCCCAAAAACAACTATGGGTACTAGCGCAACTGAGTAAGGAAGCTTCCACCGCCTACAACGAATCAGTCAGCCTCAAACTCCAAGGTAAACTCAACCTACCAGCCTTAACCCAGGCGATGCAGCAAATAGTCAATCGCCACGAAGCACTCAGAACCAGCATCAGCCCCGAAGGCGACGTGCAGCAAATTTTCCCCTTTGATTTGTCCTCAGAAACTCCTCCTCTCCGCGCCTCTGCGCCTCTGCGTGAATTAACCCCAGAACCCTTCGACCTTACCAAAGCACCCCTCTTCCGCCTCCACCTCATCCAACTATCCCCAGAAGAACACAGACTAACCCTGACCGGCCATCACATCATCGTCGATGGTTGGTCAGTAGGAGTCATCCTCCAAGAACTCAGCACCTTATACACAGCCATCTGTCAAGGTAAAAAATGCCAACTCCCTACCCCAATGCAATACCGGGAGTATATCAACTGGCAAATCCAACAAAGCCAGACAGAAGAAATGGCAACCCATGAACAATACTGGCTGCAAAAATTTGCCGACACCATCCCTGCATTAGACCTACCCAGCGATAGAACACGCACCCCCATCAAAACCTATCGCGGCAGCAAGCAAAGTTTACTGCTCCATAGCGAGATAGGACGCGCCATTAAAAAAGTCAGTCTAGAGCAAGGTTGTACCTTATTTATGACCCTGCTTGCGGTATACACCACATTACTGCATAGATTGACAGGACAATCCAATATTATTGTAGGCATTCCCACAGCCGGGCGATCGCTTCCGGGTAGTGATAGTTTAGTCGGTTATTGCGCTCACGTCTTACCAATTAGCAGCGACTACCAAAGTACAACCCCATTCTCAGAATATCTCTTAGCTATCAGGAACGTCTTACTAGAAGCCTACCAACATCAGGACTATCCCTTTGCCGAACTAATTCAAAAATTAAACCTCAACCCAGATGCGAGTAGATCACCTCTAGTTACTGTTACATTCAACTTAGATAGATCAATCACACTGCCCAAGTTAGACGAACTGGAAACCAGTTGGTTCACTCAACCCATCAATTCCACTGACTACGATATTCATTGGAATATCACTCAGATAGAAGATGAACTAATTCTAGATTGCCACTACAACACCGATTTATTTGATGCCACTACCATTGAACGATGGTTGGGACACTTCCAAACCTTACTCACAGCAATTATTGCCAATCCCCGCCAACCTGTAGGGGAATTACCACTGCTAACAGCGACAGAATTACAGCAATTGTTAGTAGATTGGAACGCTACCCAAACTGATTATCCCGCCGATAAGTGCATTCATCAAATCTTTGAAGCGCAAGTAGAAAAAACACCTGATGCGGTAGCAGTTATAGGGGACAGGGAAGAGTTAACTTATGCTGAGTTAAATAACCGTGCTAATCAAGTGGCGCACTACTTGAGAAGACAGGGTGTAGAGTCAGGTGTCCTCGTGGGTATCTGTATGCAGCGTTCCCTTGATTTTATAGTGGGAGTATTGGGTATCCTCAAAGCTGGCGGTGTTTATGTACCCCTTGACCCAGAATATCCCCAAGAAAGATTGGCTTGGATGTTGGAGGATGTACAGCCGCAAGTTTTATTAACTCAGACGGATTTAATTGACAGATTACCGACATTTACAAACATCCTGTCTGTAGATGCAGCAGCCATCAAAAAGGAATCAACAGAAAATCTCGATACAGAGGTGACAGCCGACAACTTAGCGTACATCATGTACACCTCCGGTTCGACTGGCAAACCCAAAGGTGTCAGCATTCCTCATCGGGGAGTCGTGCGATTAGTTAAAGCCACAGATTATCTTAGCTTCACTTCAGAAGAAACCTGGCTACAATTAGCCCCTATCAGCTTCGATGCTGCAACCTTAGAAATTTGGGGTAGTTTGCTCAATGGCAGTAAATTAGTCATCATGCCCATTCCCAAACCCAGTTTAGAAGAGATAGGGCAAATAATCCAACAACACCAAATCACCACCCTATGGCTAACAGCCAGCCTATTCCATCTGATAGTAGATGAACGGATAGAAGACTTAAAAACAGTCCGACAACTCATAGCCGGCGGAGATGTACTATCAATCCCCCACGTCAAGAAAGTATTACAACATCTACCCCAAATTCGCCTAGTTAACGGTTACGGCCCCACCGAAAACACCACCTTCACCTGTTGCTACCCCATAACCAGTGACACCAACTTAGACTCATCAGTCCCCATAGGTCGCCCCATAGCCAACACCCAAGTTTACATCCTCGACCCCAACCTACAACCAGTCCCCATAGGAGTCTGGGGAGAACTCCACACCGGAGGCGCAGGACTAGCCCAAGGCTACTGGAAACGCCCAGACTTAACCCAAGAAAAATTTATTCAATTGGGCGTAGAGAATAGCACTATCACCTATCCCCAGTCCCTCACTCTCTACAAAACCGGCGACCTAACACGCTATCGCCCAGATGGAACAATCGAATTTAGAGGACGCATAGACCAACAAATCAAAATTCGTGGCTTCCGCATCGAACTAGGCGAAATTGAAACCAAACTAGCAACTCATCCCCAAATCAAACAGACAGTTGTTACCACTCAAGCTGATACCTTAATTGCCTACTTCATCCCCGAAGCTGAAGCACCGACAAACAGCGAATTACGTCACTATCTCAAGCAGCAACTACCAGACTATATGCTGCCATCAGCCTTTGTCTGTTTAGATACCTTCCCTCTTACACCTAATGGTAAAGTAGACCGAAAAGCCTTACCAGAAGCAGATTTAGCAAAACAAGCCCATGTACAATATATTGCTCCTCGTACTGAAAAAGAGCAAGCGATCGCCACAATAATTGCCTCAGTTCTCAACTTAGAAAAAGTCGGAATTGCCGATAATTTCTTTGAAATCGGCGGTAATTCGTTGAATGCGATGCAAGTGACTTCTCGCCTGCGGCAAACTTTCGGCGTGGAATTACCTTTGCGCCAGATGTTGGAATCACCCACAGTTATGGAACTGTCCACCTACATCGAGCAAATTTTCTCAACTATCCAAAAATTACAGTCTACACCTGTGGAGTTATCAGAAAATCGGGAGGAAATTGAAGTATGAAACCCATTGAAGAATTTTTGTCTGAATTAGGAAACCTGGACATTAAGCTATGGGTGGAAGACAATCCCAATTCCTCCCAAGGGGTGAAGCTGCGCTGTAATGCGCCCAGTGGTAGATTAACACCAGAAATTCGTGCTAATCTGAGCGATCGCAAGGCTGAAATTATCAGCTTTTTCCAACGGGTAAACTTAACCTCTGAAGTCGAATCAATTCCTACCGTAGCGCGAGACAACGGAAATTTACCTCTATCCTGGTCACAGCAACGCCTTTGGTTTCTCTACCAAATGGAAGGTGCAAGTGCCACTTACAATATGCCGGCGGCGGTGCAAATGACTGGGGTACTGGATATCTCAGCATTGGAACAGGCTTTACAAGAAATCATCCGTCGTCATGAGGTTTTACGCACCAGTTTTGCAAAGGTTGATGGTCATGCTGTACAGGTAATTCATCCTCACGCTAACCTGACACTCCCAATAGTCGATTTACAAGGATGCTCAGATCAAGTCAAACAATTAGCCATCCTCGATGCAGAGAAACCCTTTGACCTCACCCAAGCACCTCTGATGCGGGTGACACTCTTAAAGCTGAGTGAACAATCTCATGTGTTGCTGATGAATATGCACCACATTGTCGCTGATGGGTGGTCAATTGGCATATTAATTCAAGAAATATCTACTTTATATACAGTATTTATACAAAGTAAACCTTCTCCTCTCCCAGCATTACCGATTCAGTATGCAGACTTTGCTGTGTGGCAAAGACAATGGTTACAAGGGGAAGTATTTAGTCAAAAAATCAACTATTGGCAAAAGCAGCTAGCTGATGCACCACCACTATTAGAACTCCCCACCGACAGACCCCGCCCAGCCATTCAAACATTCCGGGGTAGTAGTCGAGATTTTCCCTTACCTCTGGAATTGACCGAACAACTCAATCGCCTCAGTCAGAAGTTTGGGGTGACGCTGTTCATGACCTTAGAAGCAGCCTTTGTCACCTTACTGCATCGTTACAGTGGTCAGACAGATATTCTTATTGGTAGCCCGATAGCTAACCGCGATCGCCCAGAGATAGATACACTAATCGGCTTTTTTATCAATACATTGGTATTGCGATCGCGTTTAGAAAATAATCCCCCATTCATCGAATTACTGCAACAAGTCAAGCAAGTGGCGTTAGATGCCTACGCGCACCAAGAAGTCCCCTTTGAGCAGATAGTAGACATACTACAACTTAAGCGTAATCTCAGCCATACACCTTTATTTCAGGTGATGTTTGCCCTGCAAAATGCGCCGATGGGCAATTTGGAATTACCAGGGTTGCAGTTGTCGCAGTTACCAATAGAGGCTATTACCTCCAAGTTTGATTTAACTCTGTCGATGACGGAGACTCCCCAAGGACTCATCGGGAATTGGGAATATAACACCGACTTGTTTGATTCTGAGACAATTACCCGAATGGCGGGACATTTCCAGAATTTATTGACCGCAATTCTGGCTAATCCCCAGCAAACGGTACAGGAATTAGCGTTACTAAGTAATGCTGAACGGCAACAAATATTAGGAGATGGGTATTCTACTGCTGAGTATATTGTCAATCAATGTCTGCATCAACGGTTTGAGGAGCAAGCAG